>JAFAHH010000144.1 GCA_019237355.1 Acetobacteraceae bacterium
TTTGGTGGAACACGCGGGTGCCAACTGGAATCGATTCCGCCCGCGGCGGCCGGGCCGGCTGCTCCCAAATCTCTATCGTGCGCGGACGCCGGGCGACCATCGGAAAGGCGCTCGTAAAAACCGGCGGAGCCGCGGTCCGAGCTTCGCGGGCAAGGGCGGCCGAACCGGAGCGCTCGACATGGTCGTCGGGCAACTCCTCAATAAAACGGCTCGGAATACTGTTTTGCCATGTTGAATAGACGCGACGGTTGGCTGCGTAACTTATTACCGCCCGGCGCCGCGCCCGGGTCAGCCCGACATAGGCCAAACGCCGTTCCTCCTCGAGCGATTTCAGCCCACCCTCATCGAGCGCACGCTGGTTCGGGATTAACCCTTCCTCCCAGCCCGGAAGGAACACGGTGTCGAACTCGAGGCCTTTCGCGCCATGCAATGTCATCAGGCTAACGCGGTCGCCCTCAGCGTTCTCATCATTCTCCATAACCAGCGCGATGTGGTCCAGAAAGCCCGCGAGGGTTTCGAAATCCGCGAGCGCCCGCAGTAATTCTTTCAGGTTTTCGAGCCGTCCCGGCGCCTCTGGAGACTTATCCTGTTTCCACATCTCGGTGTAGCCGCTCTCATCGAGCATTGCCGCTACAGCAACCAGATGGCCATCCCGGCCCAGCATTTCGCGCCAGCGCATAAAACCTTGCAGCACAGCGCCCAGGTTTTCCTTGAGCCGTCCCTTGAAAGCCCCTTCCGCAAGCAACCCGGCCGCCGCCGCGGTAAGCGGAACACTTTGCTGGCGCGCGGCCTCATGGATCGAACGCAGCGCCGCCTCGCCCACTCCCCGGCGCGGCACATTCACAATCCGCTCAAAGGCGAGATCGTCCGCAGGCTGGTGTACGACGCGCATGTAAGCAATCGCATCGCGGATTTCGGCGCGTTCGTAGAAGCGCAGGCCGCCAATCACGCGATAGGGCACCCCGAGCGTAATCAGTCGCTCCTCGAAGGCGCGTGTTTGGAACCCGGCCCGCACCAACACCGCCATCTCCGCAAGCGCGTGTCCTTGCCGATGCAACACCTCTATTTTATCACCTACCATCCGGGCTTCCTCATCGGAATCCCACACCCCAGTCACCGCGACACGCTCCCCATTCGGCTGGTCACGGCCGGGGCGGAGGGTTTTGCCCAGCCGCCCCTCATTATGGGCGATCAATGCGGATGCGGCCGCCAGGATCGGCGCTGTGGAGCGATAATTGGCCTCCAGCCGGATAATTCGCGCCGCCGGGAAATCCTTTTCGAAGCGAAGGATGTTTTCCACCTCCGCGCCGCGCCAGGAATAGATCGACTGGTCGTCGTCGCCCACGCAACAAATATTCTGATGCCCCTGCGCCAGCAGCCTTAGCCAGTAATATTGGATCAGATTCGTATCTTGATATTCATCAACCAGGATGTAGCGGAAAGCACGGTGATACTGCGCGAGCACGTCGGATTTGGTGCGCAAGATCTCGGTCATGTGGAGAAGCAGATCACCGAAATCAGCGGCGTTCAAAGCAGCGAGCCGCGCCTGATACGCGGCATAGATGCCCCGTGCCCGCCCATTGGCGAAATCATTATCATCGGCCGCAGTAATCCGCTCTGGAGTTAGTCCGCGGTCTTTCCAGCGCTGGATCAAAGCCATGAGCGCGGGTGGGGTCCAGCGCTTCGTATCGATTCGCGCCGCCTCCATGACCTGTTTCAGCAACCGAAGCTGATCATCGGTATCAAGGATGGTGAAATTCGGCGCGAGGCTGACGTATTCGGCATGCCGCCGCAACATGCGCGCGCCCAGCGCGTGGAACGTCCCGAGCCACAGGCCTTCCGCCGGCCGGTCCAGAATTGCGCTAACCCGGTCGCGCATTTCCCGGGCGGCCTTGTTGGTGAACGTGACCGCCAGCACCTGGCCGGGCCAAGCCTGGCCAGTAAGCAGGATGTGCGCGAACCGCGTGGTGAGCACGCGCGTTTTGCCAGTCCCAGCCCCGGCCAGCACGAGCAACGGGCCGTTCACGGTCTCCACGGCTGCGCGCTGGGCTGGGTTAAGCCGCGCCAGGTACTCGGTCATGCGAATCGGTAACGGTGATCACGCCCTGTTTATAGGGACCCTGGCCCGGCCATCCAAGCTGGGCAGAGCACACCCGGGCTTGTCACCCTGGCCACGTCCTGCTGTGGGGCCGGGCTCGTGGCCTGCGAGACGGGATTGCACCACCACGTCTCCGTTACCAGACTTCCCCTTAGCAACGGAGCGAAGCCGCTGAGTTACCGCCGCTGCGTGAACGACTTGCTTTGCTAAGCGTATTGCCTTGCTCCAGACCACAACCATTGCCGGCTAGAGCAGATCGCGATCAGGTGGAATCGCCGAAGGCGATCCACATCGCGTGAATCTGCTCGCAAAACAAATCTAGAGCGGTTCCACTTGAGTGGAAACCGCTCTAGATGCTGACCGATTTGCAGCGGCGTCTTGAGTTTCGCGGCCAGCCCGCTCGAAGGATTTGACCGG
>JAFAHH010000001.1 GCA_019237355.1 Acetobacteraceae bacterium
CAATCCGGACTTCGGCGGCTTCGGATGGTTCCGGCTGCCGCGCCGACGATGCCAATTCAGTCGCGATTGCGAGCTTGATGCTGGGCGCTTGACCGGCGCTAATCATCACGTCATGAGCGGCGCGCCATTGCTGGTAATCGCGTTTGCCTGCCTCCGAACGCTCAGACGAAGCGTCTGCTTCAAGCAGCTTCATCTGCCTGAAACCCATCGATTCGCGAACATCAAGCTTGAGCTTCGCGGTATCCCACCACACCACGCGATGGTCACCGGCTTCAGGACGATGCGCTCCGGGAGCAACGCCACCACCATTGAGCGACACTGCTGACGGCGGGCGACTTGCCGCAAGCGGCGACCGGAACTCGGGGCATCCAGCGGGTTCGCGCTTCAGCGGTGCGAGGGCCTGCGCCTGCGGCGGATAGATGACCGGGTTGAGCCGGCCGAGCCAGCCGTCATGGCGCTCATCGCTGACCGCCGGTACTACCAGCACATCGCGTGCGCGCGTAGCAGCGACGTAAAGTACGCGGACGGCTTCCTCGGCTTCGCGCCGCAACTCTTCCTCACTGTGCTCGAGCAACTCGCGCGGCGCACATCCGGCGATTACCTGGGCGCATAAGCGGCGCGCTGGATCGACGAAGCGGCGCGCCCCGAGCGGAGTTTCGTTGCAGGTAAGGTCGGTCAGCACGACGACGGGAAATTCAAGTCCTTTGGCGCTATGCACCGTCATGATACGCACGCCCTCGGTGCCTTCCTCTGCTACCGGCGCATCACCCGCTTGTTCGCGCTCGGCCCGCGCCTCCAATTCGTCCACGAAGCCGCGCAGCGAGGTCGCACCGCTGTTCGCCTCATACCGCCGCGCCAGGTCCATCAGCCGCATTAGATTAGCCAGCGCCTGTTCGCCGGTAGGCCAAATTGCGATAGCGGCCTGCGCCCGTGTCGCTGCCAATAGCTGCGAGATGGTCTCCGCAATCGGGCGCCGATTGCGTCCACGATGGAGGCGGCGCAGAACGTCGAGTGCGTCGCTGATTTCCTTCAACTCCGGGGGCAGCGCTTCTTCAAGTTGTCGAAACGGATGCAGGCTGCCGCAGGTCTCACGAAACCTGAGCAGCAGTCCATCGGCAAAGCCAAACAATGGTCCGCGCAAAGTAGCATAGACGCACAGCTCGTCGTCCGGCCGTTCGATCGCGGCCAATGCATTGCGGATCGCTTCGACTTCCTCCCGCTGGTTGAACGAACCGCCGCGCACCAGTACGTGCGCAATATGACGCGCTTCAAGTGCGCGCACATAAGGACGAGTGACGTCGCGGCCATATGAGTTAAGCCGCCGGAACAGCATACAAAGATGGCGCGGGCGGACCGGAACACGCTGGTCCGGCGCATCGCGTTCGGTTACCGTCCAGCCGCTCTCCTTCACCAACCATTCAATAAATGCAGCGGTGGCGTCGGGCAGCGATTGCTCAATTTGCGGGTCGGTAATTCGATCAGGCTTGCTGTAGGATTCTGGCACGGGAAGTACAACGATGGCGGGCTGCTGCTCGTAGCCTGAACGGAACGGCCGCAGCGGAACGTAAGCCGGCTGCGTTGCCGATTCCTGGGGCATCAGCGACGCGAATGTCGTATTGACCATCCGTTGGATTTCAGGGAGGGCGCGGAAGCTCACCGAGAGCACCTCGAGTTCGCCGCCACATGCCCGCAGCCGCTGTTTCAAATTTTGATATAAGGAGACATCGGCGCGCCGAAATCGATAAATCGATTGCTTTGGATCGCCCACCAGAAACAATTTGCCCGGCCGCGGGGTGACGCGCTGCCAATCCGTTTCGGCGGGGTCGTCGGCTGCCAGCAGCAACAGAATTTCAGCCTGCAATGGATCGGTGTCTTGGAATTCATCAATAAAAATATGGCTGAACCGCTGCTGCAACGCTGCCCTGACGGCAGCATGGTCGCGCACTAGGTCGCGCGCCTTGAACAAGAGATCGAGGAAGTCGAGCCGGCCCGCGCGCTGCTTCTGTTCTTCGTAGTAGCCCAGGACCGGCCAAATCTCTTGACGCAGGAGCGGCGCTAGATTCGCGCCGGCCCGTTCACGAAACTCCGTAAGCTTACGCCGCAGCATGCGGCGGCGCTCGAAAACCTCGGCACGCGCCACCGCGCCGAAGCTCTCGCCCCGCCCCTTCCATTCCCAGTGACGCTGACTACCACGAAGGAGCCGCACCAGCGTGTCTTCAAGCGCATCGTAATCGCGTTCCTGTATCGACTCCAGCCGCATCGCTTCGCGCACCGGCCGCGCGATGTTTTCCAGCGAGCTCCGCAGCCAATCGTCGGGACCGGCAGTCTCGGCGAGCACCCCAAGTGCGATAATTTCTTCGACCAAATCGTCTATAGCGCGATTACGCTCGAAGCTCTCGTGCCGCCATCCACAATCGAAATCGCGCCATTCGTTCAGCGCCTCAGCCGCAGCGCGCAAAATCGGCCGCGGCCCCTCGCGATCGGCCAGTTCCCGGCTGCGCAATACGCGGCGTACGCCCTCGCCCGGAGTTGCCAGCGCGGCCTGGAACCAGCGCTCAAAAGCGGCATCGAAGAGACTCTTGGCAACGTCGTCCGGGGCAATCTCGAACATCGGATCGACGCGCGCCTCAATTGGATGCTCGCGCAACAGGTCGGCGCAAAAAGAATGGATCGTACCGATTCGCGCCTCTTCGAGCTTCTCCAGAGCCTTCTTCAGGCGCTTGCGCGCCGCGTCATCGAAATTGGCGCCGTCGTGGCGTGCACGCTCGATTTCGGCGCGCAAACGAAGTTTCAGTTCGCCCGCGGCCTTCTCAGTGAAAGTCACCGCGACGATTTGGTCGAGCGTGGCCGCGCCTGAGGCAATCACTGCAATGATGCGGTCGACCAGTGCGGTAGTCTTGCCGGTGCCGGCCGCCGCTTCGATTATTAATGTGGTGTCAAGATCATGCCGAATCCGCTCGCGCACACGCTGATCGGCCAGCACCGGCTGCGGGGCGGTGATTTCTGTTCCTACTGCCGGCGCGTCCGTCGCGCGCCGCGGTCTCCACGGTTCCGCACTGGCACTCACCGCATCCTCCTGAGCCTCTCCAACTCCACTGTCCGCGCTTTCGTCTCTGCGGTGTCGAGTTTGCGTTGAACCCGGATAGCTTCGTAAGGACCGCATATCCGGTGGTAATCGCAGAATTCACATTCGCGCTCGCCTGGCGCCGCCGGCAGAAACCCCTGGGTCAGTGCCCCTCCCAAAATACGGGCGAATTCCTCAACCGCGTCTCGCGTGGAATCGTCGAGGACCGCGATTCGTTCTTCATAGCCGCCCGCGGCGGTACAATAGTAGAGGCGGCCGACAGAAACCGGCTCTTTCAGAATCTGCTCGGCGGCGAGCGCGTACAATAGCGGCTGCAAGGTCTTGCCACCGCCGATCATCAGGTTTTGTTCGGCGCGGACGCGCCCGGTTTTGTGATCGGTGACGCGCAGCCGCGCGTCGGGTCCACGCTCGATAAGATCGATAGAGCCACGCAAACTGATGCCCGCGGCGAGCGGCACTGGCGTTTCGATACTGGCCGGATCGGCCTGCTTGCGATCGGCCAGGCCAAAGGCCAGTTCGAAGCGCTCGGGGCAATAGTCTCGGGCCATCGCCATTCGGCGTACCCATTCGCGCAGGTCGGCGCGAATCGATTCGATGCCGTCTAGCCATACATGTTCAATCGCAGGTGCTAACTCTTCATGCCTGCGCTCGGCTATACGCTTGAGGCTTTCCTCCACAACTGGATATGCCCGTTCGAGCTTCGCAGGCGTCACCGGCAGTAATCCGATCTCGCGCAAGGCGCTGAGAGTTTCGAACTGTACCTCGTGAAAAAGCGCCCCGCGTGTAAGCGGGTCGATAACTTCGAGCGGAATGAGCTCCTCGCGCGGTTCGAGGCGCACGATGGCCTGAAGAAAAAAACGATAGGGACAGGCGGCATAATTTTGCAGCGCGGTCGGCGAATACGAGCGGGCTCCCAGTTGATGGCGGGCGAGTGCAGCCAACTGTCCGGCATCAGGTTTGGCCATCCCATCGTTCGGCGTCCATCGGTTATGCCATCGGCGCGCGCGCGCCCGCAAGGCGCGGCCCAGATGAGGATTGGCATCGAGCAGGTAATGAGCCGCGCCGATCGTAGTTTCAGGAGCTGCATCCACTAACCGATCAAGCACGGCGAGATCGAATTCGACCTCATCAATAGCGTCTTGCGGCTGTTCCGGCGCAGGCCAACCCAGCCGGCTCACCCGTTCACTCGCCGCCCGTTTTGCCAGCTCATCAAAACTGGGCAAGCGTCCCTCCGCCGCTCGCAGAATTTCGAGCATGTAAAACGCGGGCACCCGCGGCCGTCCTTGATCCATATCGACCCGCGGATATGAAAAAATTGCCCGCTTGGCGCATCCAGCCGCCAGCCGCAGTGCGAGGCGTTCGTTGGCGACGCCATCATGCTGAAGCGGTAGTGCGGCGCTCAACTCCGCGCGTATGGAATCGGGCAGCAGGGGGTCTTCCGTCAGTTTTTTGGGAAAGGTGCGCTCGGCCAGGCCCGGCACCATCACCATATCGAATTCGAGGCCGCGCACGTACGAGGTCGGCGCAACGAAAACCGCTCCATAGCGGCGGCGTGGCGGCGGCGAGAATAAATGCCCGAGTCGCTCCGCGAGAACGATACGGACCTCGTCGAGCGTTATCGGACCCACCGGCGCCATCGGCTCGAGGTCGGCGAGCGTTCGCAGCACCTCGTGGTCGTCGCGAATCGCATGCGCCGTCAGCCCGCGCAGATGTTGCAGCCATTCGCCCCAGTTGCCGGCTTGTGGCAAAGCAGCGAGCCGCTCGATGATTGGCAGAGCGCTAGTTGTAAGATGTGCGAGGTCGCTTAACTTACGATCCAGCAACGTGGCACGGGCATCATCATCGTCAACCTCGCCCCGCTGGAGGCGCAGTTCGTTCTCCAGGCCCGCAAGCCGCTTTTCCCATCGCTCGCGCCCATTAACCACCGCGGCATCCGCCAGCAACCGCTCCCATCGCCATGGCGCGCGCACGGCGGCCTCGACCTCAGGATTCGGATCCGCTTCCAAGCCGGACCCGGCGGCAATCTCAACTCCGACCGGCATGTAATCCGCCTCGGCCGCCACAAATCCTCCGCTTAACTGGCCGAATGCTGCGGCAGGTCGATCAAGTGGCGTCCCGGTTCCTCCTCTTGACTCAGGGAAAAGGAGAGCCTGCCCTGGGAAATGAAGCGATGACGGGGTTAGGCAGGAGTCGTCTGCCTGGCTGCGTGGTGCGGCTTTCGGCTGACCGTTCGCCGCCACTACATTGCTCGGCTGAAGCGCTGGTTCCGTCTCCGGCAATTGCGCAAGCGACAGATATTCGGCGAAGCGGCGAGCCGAAAACCGTTCCGCCGCACAGTTTAGCAAGGCCAACAATGCGCGCCCGCCTGGTTCGGGCAATGATGCGCCGCGAGCAAACCATGCAGGAATCCCGGCGCGCGCCAGCGCTTCCCGCATGTGTGAGGTGTAACGCTCAGGCGCGTGCAGCAGGACCGCGATGCGGTCGAACGGCGTACCACTCTTCACCTCGGCCAGGATATCACGTGCGATCTCGACACATTCCTGCATCTCGCCTGCCGCCGAGCGCACGGTCACGCTCCCGTCGGGTGGTGCCTCCGCCGGCTTCGTTGCCTCATCAAACAGGTAATGCTGCAAGCGCGACAGAGAGGTTGGCAGCCGAAGGGCGTCATCCGCCGCTGCCTCGGTTTCGGGTTGATCGACTATATCAGATGTCAGGTCGAGCGCCTCGGCCAGCAATCTCTTGGAACGTTCATCACCATCCGGAACCGTCGCGATGATTGCGGGTGAGTTCGCCGCCAGCGCCGCGACCAGATCGCGTTCGCGCAGCGACTCAATTGCCAGATCGAGCAGCACCAGCGATGCACCGGAAAAGCGCCGGCCGGCGCCCATCCTAAGCGATTCAATTGCAGCGTCGATCATCCCTGCACGGTCGAGCAGACGGGCAGCTATCAATTCCTCCTCGAAATGCTCAAGCAGTGCGGCTAAAGCCTGGCCCGTGCCGTCGAACGATCGCAGCCGCGAACTATCGACGCGATTTTCCTTCAATGTCTGATGAGCCGCCGCCAGCGCCGCGGCAAAGCCTGGCAACATATTAACGCCGTGAAACTGCTGCATTCGCGGGTCTTCTCGCATACGGAAGATCGCGCGCGCAGCAACTGCCCGAGCACCGAGGCGGGTAAGAAAAGCCAGCCCGTTTTCAGCGGCGTAGTCAGCTGCCAGCAATCCTAGCAGCCGATTCAACATCAGCCGCTCGACTGCAAAGAGCGCGCCCCGATTGAAGGCGATTGCGCGCACCAGTTCGTCCGCCGCTTCCTGCGTCGAAGCCACCACCAACCCCATGCTGCCGCCTGCCAGTTCCTCCAGCGCCGCCCGAGCTACTGCGATTCGCTCCACCGCGCGCGGCGACACGAAAATCCGTCTGCCCGGTTTAATTACTTCATACACGCATTGATCGTTCACTGATAAGCGGGCCATGCGCAAGCGGCGCACAGAGGCCAATCAACAAGGGCCGGGACGGGCTGGAGGTAACAAGTATCGGTATATTGCCCTGGGAATCACAAATGGTTGTATATAAAGAACCCACAGGCTAAAGCCCGGGGTCCTCGGAAAAAGAGGTTGTGGCCATGATGACTAATTCTACCGCTCCAAGGCTGCTAACTGTCATACTGACAGCCACATTCGCGCTCGCATTTTCCAATGTTTCCGCACGTGCAGAGATCTCGCCGCGCGACCAGCAGGCCCTGGCCAAGGCCGATCTTGTATATGTCGCCACCGTGCGCAAGAACGGAACTCAGAGCAAAGCTGCACCTGTATGGTTTACAATTGGCGCCGATAACGACTCGATCCTCATTCAAACCGGAAAGACTACTTGGAAGGCCAAACGAATCAGCCGCGGCAGCCCGGTTCTGGTGTGGATTGGCAAGGCGGACGGACCCGCTTTCATCGGCAAGGCCGAAATTACCAGCGATACAGCGATACGTGACAAGATCCTGAAGGATTTTCACGAAAAATATTGGCAAAATCGGGTGATGGGTGTTGGTCCGTCCCGCGCCAAATTCGACAGCGGAGATCGCATCGCAATTAAGATTACACCCGTCCGCGACCTGCAGGATGGTTTCACCTCAGAACCGGGTTCGCCGCCACCATCGATGGAGTCTTCCTCCACGAAATGAAGGAAAACCTGATTCCAGCTAATTTTCTTTTCCGGAAAATAAAAACCCGGTCATCCGACGATGACTATTAAGTCCAACCCGCAGAAGTCACTGGCGCTCCTGCTTATAGTCATTGTGGCAATGGCAAGTTCGAATAGCGCCGCGCGGGCTGAAATCTCCCAACGTGACCAGCAGGCACTTTCCCAGGCCGACCTCGTGTTTATTGCCACCGTGCGCAAAAACGGGATGCAAAGCAAAGCCGCACCGGTATGGTTCACTACTGGGGATGATAACAACTCGATTCTCATTCAGACCGAACATACGACCTGGAAGGCGAAAAGGATAAGGCGCGGCAGCCCGGTTCTGGTGTGGATTGGGAAGCCCGGCGGTCCCGCGTTCATAGGGAAGGCCGAAATTACCAATGATCCTGCTTTGCAGAACAAAATCCTCGCAGACTTCCGGCAAAAATATTTGCAGAATCGGCTGCTGGGAATTGGTCCGTCGCGGGCCGAATTTGACAATGGCGAACAGGTAGCAATCAAGATCACCCCAATACGCGACTTACCAGAGGGTTTCACTTCTGCCCCCGGAACTCCACCCCCGCCACTCGAATCGGCAACCAAGAAGTAAATAAGGCCCTGTCAAGTTCCGGACACTGAGTAATCAGATGCGGCTACGGCACAAAGCTTAATTGGCTCAGGCACCGAGTAATTCGAGGCTACGCTCAAACATCCGCGGTGCGGACATCGCAATATCTTCCCAATGTGGATCATCGCGTTTACCGCGCCGATGCAGCATCAGGTTGAAGCAGGTAATTACGCCGAAGCGATAACCTGCGAACGCGCGGAACCAACGTACCTCGTCCTCCGAGATAGCGAACGGGGCCGTCCTGGTGTAAGTCTCGACGATCTCACGCGGAGTAAGAGGTCGCACTCGTTTTTCGGCCGTTTCGACCCAACTATCTGCATCGGCGAAGAAGCAGACCCAACCCAAGTCAAGCAGTGTTGGACCGATCGAGGCAATTTCCCAGTCGATGAGCGCAATCGGCCGCTCGGTATCGAACAGGACATTCGACCATTGAAAGTCGCCGTGAACACATCCAAGCCGGGCACTGTGCGGCAGCGTTGCGCGTAGCCGTTCGCGCAGTTCGGGTGCCCGTGCCATGACGGCGGGGTCGAGGGTGGGCCGATCCAGCAGATAATCGAGCCGCTTCATTTCCTCACCGAGCGGCAATGGGTCACCAAACGCCTCACGCCGCGGCTCCCATGGCAAACTATGAAGGGCAACCAGGGTTTCAATACCTTTATGCGCAAGACGAGCCATATGCTCGGGCGGGAAAGGCTCGTCGGCTAGTTTTACCCCCTCCAGGAAACCAACCACAAAATACGGCCGGCCGAAGAATTCGGGCTCATCGCCATACCAGTAAACCGGCGGCACTGGCACCGCGGTACCAGCCATCGATGCCATAATTCGGGCTTGGCGGACGATATCAGCCGGTCCCGAAATCTTAACATTAGGTGGCGCGACCCTGAGCACGAGCTTGCCCGCGGGAACGCCACCATCATCGCGCTCCAGCACGAAGCTGTAGCTGAAGCCGGCGTGCCCGGGTAGCGTTTCAAGCGAGTGGGCACCCGCCCTCACCACGCCTGTTTTTGCCCGCACCAAACGGTTTAATTGAGTAAGCGTCTCGTCTGCGTTGGTCGCCATGCGTGGTCACCTTTTCACACACTAGCACGAATATGCGAGCATGCTGGAGTTGGAGGTTGCAGCCCGATGAAGCCGATCACAAGTTTCTACAATTTTAGCGGCAAGGTGGTAGTGATCACTGGCGGCAGCCGCGGTATCGGCCATGCAATGGCCCTGGGGTTTGCGCAAGCGGGCGCCCGCGTCGCGGTGGCCAGCCGCAAAATCGAATCCTGCGAGGCCGCCGTCGAGGAAATCCGCGCGCTTGGCAGCGACGGTTCAGCGCATGCGATTCATGTCGGCAAATGGGATGACTGTAATCGGCTGGCCGAGGAGGTGCATGCACGCTGGGGCCGCGCCGACGTCTTGATCAACAACGCCGGCTTGTCGCCGCTGGCGCCGTCGTCACTCGACACCAATGAAGATTTGTTCGACAAAATTGTCGCGGTTAATCTGAAAGGACCATTTCGGCTGACGGCGCTGTTTGCCACAAAAATGGCCGAGGGCGAGGGTGGCTCGATTATTAACATCTCGTCCACCTCATCGATTCGTCCCGACCCTGAAACCGCACCCTATGCCTGCGCCAAGGCCGGCCTGAATATCCTGACGGTGGCGATGGCCAAAGAGTACGGTCCGAAGGTGCGCGTCAATTGTATTATGTGCGGCCCCTTTCATACCGACATCAGCAAGGGCTGGTCGCGCACGGCCGATTACACCCAACGCGCGAAAGAGACCTTTCCG
>JAFAHH010000196.1 GCA_019237355.1 Acetobacteraceae bacterium
CACAAAGCGCGCTTTGCGCCTGCGCCCAGCCGCTCGGTCCTGGCGGATGCTTCTCCTCCGCAGCCGCCGGCCGGCCGCTTGCGATGTGCCCGCTAGCCAGAACAGCGATCAAAGCCCAGGTGAGGCGTATCAGTCGCATCACTGCGCGGGGACCCGAGCCATGGCCGAAACCGCCTTCATCTGCACCACTTGCGGCACCCAATATCCACCCTCGTCCGAGCCTCCACGCTCTTGTCCGATCTGTGAGGATGCACGGCAATACGTCAACCCGCTCGGCCAGGAATGGACGACCCTCGCCGAGATGCGCCAGACACATTTCAATGCCTATCGGGCCTATGCGCCGGGGCTGACCGGCGTCGGGACCATGCCCCATTTCGCGATCGGCCAGCGGGCGCTCCTGGTGCGAACCCCCGAGGGGAATGTTCTATGGGATTGCATCTCTTTCCTCGATCAAGGGACGATCGAGATCGTGCGGGCGCTCGGCGGGATCGCCGCGATCGCCATCTCGCATCCCCATTACTATACCACGATGGTGGAGTGGAGCCGGGCATTTGGCGCGGCCGTGTATCTGCACGAAGCGGATCGGAAATGGGTCATGCGCCCCGATCCCTGCCTCGCGTTCTGGGGCGGCGAAACCCGGCCAATCCTCCCGGGCCTGACCCTAATCCGGGCTGGGGGGCATTTTCCGGGCGGCACGGTTTTGCACTCGGAGTCGCACCGCGCGCTGCTGGCCGGGGACATCACCCAGGTTGGACCGGACCAGCATGTAAGTTTCATGTGGAGCTATCCCAACCTGATCCCGCTCGACGCCGCTTCCGTGCGGCGCATCGCCCGCGCGCTCGAGCCGTATGATTTCGATTCGATCTACGGCGCGTTCTGGGGCAAGGAGATATTTAGGGATGGGAAGGCAGTGCTGGCGCGGTCGGTGGAGCGTTACCTACGAGCGATCAGCACGCCCCGAGTAGAGGAGAACTAACCCAACTTGCGCAGAATCGGCACCCGAGAGTAGCCGATCAATGGGTTATCCGAAAAGTCGGCACTACACTCCGGCTAAGGATGGCTGGTTAGGCGCCGATTGCGAGCGCTGGGAAGAACGGTTCGGCGAGGCACATTCGCTTGGGCAAGGTGATCCCGAGTCGGCCGAGGAGTGCGGTCTGAGCGGTATCGGGCTGGGTGATGCAGCGCGGCGAATCTGGCTGTGAGTTGCGGTCGGCAGCACCACGTCGTGCGACTGAATGCGCGCGCGTTCGTCGAGCACCGTGCGCGGGGAATTACATGGCCATCAGAACCACATTCAGAGCCAAAGAAAATACCCAAGGTCGGCATTACACGACCGAATCAGCCGCGAGCCCCTGCAACCGCTTGATTCGACTCGCCCTATGCCTCGCAAAATTATCAAAAGCTGCGTCTGACTGCGCAAGTTGGGTTAGAGCGGGATGACTTTACGAAAGTCATCCCGCTCTAAAGCCGCATCAGCATTATTGAAGCTCGTTATGCCCGGCCAAGGCCGGGCAGCAAGCACTTTCCGCTTGCGGCCAACAAGCGGTCCCGCTACTTCAGTACCCGGCCGGCAACCGCATCAAGCTTCTCGACCAATGCTGGATCACGCATGTGTGCGGCGGTTATAATGGCATTGTCGAGCGCCCGGTCGCAACCGGCCCGGCAAAGGGAGCGCGGCTTTCCCAGCTCAGCGGCTAGGGTCCCCACAAGCCTGCGGGCGCGATCCGCATTTTCCAACAGCACCTTCACGACTGCCTCAACGGTGACGTGGTCGTGCTCCGGATGCCAGCAATCGTAATCGGTAACCATTGCAACCGTCGCATAACAAAGCTCAGCCTCGCGGGCGAGCTTCGCTTCCGGCATGTTGGTCATGCCGATCACGCTGCAGCCCCAGCTCCGGTACAGCTCGCTTTCCGCCTTCGTCGAGAATTGCGGGCCTTCCATCACCAAATAGGTCCCGCCTCGCGTCGCCGTCAGCCCGATCGCTTGCGCCGCCTTCTCCAGTGCGTCCCCAAGGCGGGAACAAACCGGGTGGGCCATCGAGACATGCGCTACCAGGCCTTCGCCGAAAAAGCTCTTCTCGCGCGCAAAGCTGCGGTCGATAAACTGATCGACGATCACGAAATGGCCCGGCGAAAGATCTTCGCGTAAGCTGCCAACCGCCGAAAGCGAGAGCACGTCCGTCACGCCGGATCGCTTAAGCGCGTCGATGTTGGCGCGGTAGTTCAAGTGCGTAGGTGAGAGCGGATGACCACGCCCATGTCGCGGCAGGAACACGCACCGCGCCCCCGCCAGTCGTCCGAACAACATTGAATCGGATGGCAGGCCCCAAGGAGTACGAACCTGCCGCCACTCCTTCTCTTCAAGGCCTTCGATATCGTAAAGGCCCGAGCCCCCGATGATGCCGATCGTGGGCTCAATCAATGTGCTTGCGCCCAAACCTTGCGTTTCACCCCGTACGTAAGCCCGGTCATCAACAACAGGAACAGCACGATCCGTATCCCGGTTTGTTTCCGCACCACCATTTCCGGACTGCCCGCCCACGTAAGGAATGTAACCATATCATGGGCTTCTTGCTCGAGCGTGTTCGGTGTGCCATCGGCGTACGTAATCTGCCCCTCCGATAGCGGCTTCGGCATCGCGATCTGGTGGCCTGGGAAGTACTTGTTGTAATTCATCCCCGGCTGCATTTGCACGCCAGCAGGTGGGTCCGTATAGCCGGTCAGGATACCATAAACGTAATTGGGGCCGCCCTCACGGGCCTTCACAATCACCGAGAGATCGGGCGGCAGCGCCCCGTTATTCGCGGCACGCGCGGCCTGTTCGTTGGGGAATGGGGAGCGAAAGGTGCTGGCTGGGGTGCCCGGGCCAAGAATGGGCTCCCCCTGGTCATTGACGCCGAGCGGCACCTGCACCGATGCTGCGATCGCTTTCACCTGATCGGAGGTGAAGCCGACCGCCGTCAGGTTCCGGTATTGGAGCTGCTTCATCGAGTGGCAGTTCGAACACACCTCGGAATAGATCTGAAAGCCGCGCTGCACCGCAGCCATGTCGAAGGCGCCGAACGGGCCGCTGAAGCTCCAGTGCTCTTGGGGTAACGCTTCTTCTCCCTGCGCCCGGGCCGGTGGCGCGCCCGAGGGAATGGCGAGGCCAAAGCACGCCGCGAGGAGCACGGCTGCCAGACTCCGCGGAGCTGCCACGCGCACCATCAGGGTTTCTCCATCGGCTTTGCGGTCGCGGCCGAGGGGATTGGCCCGCCCCCGCCGGGTAGCACCGGCCTGCTGATGCTTTCCGGCAGCGGCAAGGGTTTTTC
Organism: Acetobacteraceae bacterium; assembly: GCA_019237355.1. Taxonomy (GTDB): domain Bacteria; phylum Pseudomonadota; class Alphaproteobacteria; order Acetobacterales; family Acetobacteraceae; genus JAFAHH01. The sequence goes on from JAFAHH010000196.1 coordinate 3,314, forward strand.
CAGCTTGCCCAGCACCGGCAAGATCACCAAGAAGTGCAGGAAATAATAGGCCGTGCAGACCCGGCCGAGGACCACCCAGATCCCTTCCGGCCGATGCGAGCCAACAAAGCCGAGCACAATGACTGCGACAACAAGCAGCCAGATCACTTGCCGGTAGATCGGGCGGAAACGGCAGCTACGAACCGGGCTCGTATCGAGCCAGGGCAGCACAAACAGCACCAAGAGCGAGCCGAACATCAAGGTCACGCCGCCCAGTTTGTTCGGCACCGAGCGGAGTATCGCATAGTACGGCAAAAAATACCATTCCGGGACGATTTCGGCGGGTGTCGCCAAGGGGTTTGCGGGGATGTAGTTGTCGGGGTGGCCCAGATAGTTCGGAGCAAAGAACACGAGGATAGCAAACACGATCAGGTACACGCACAGCCCGACGCTGTCCTTGATCGTGTAGTACGGGTGGAAGGGCAAGGTGTCTTGCGGCCCCTTCGGCTCGATCCCAAGCGGATTGTTTGAGCCGGTGATGTGCAGGGCCCAAACATGAAGGAACGCCACCCCCACGATCAAGAACGGCAGCAGATAGTGCAGGCTATAGAACCGATTGAGGGTCGGGTTCTCGACCGAGAAGCCGCCCCATAGCCAGGTTACGACAGCATGGCCAACCCATGGTAGAGCAGAGAACAGGTTGGTAATCACGGTCGCAGCCCAATAGGACATCTGGCCCCAGGGCAGCACGTAGCCCATGAAGGCCGTCGCCATCATGAGCAATAGCAGGACCACCCCGATCATCCATAGCAGCTCGCGCGGGTATTTGTATGACCCGTAATAAAGCCCTCGGAAGATGTGAATGTACACGACGGCGAAAAACATCGAGGCGCCATTCATGTGCACATAGCGCATCAACCAGCCATAGTTTACGTCGCGCATGATGCGCTCAACGCTGTCGAACGCCATCTGCGTGTTCGGCTGGTAATTCATCGCCAGGAATATGCCCGTGGCGAGCATGATGGCGAGAGTGATCATCGCCAGCGCGCCGAAGTTCCAAAAGTAATTGAAGTTCTTCGGCGTGGGAAATGTGCCGTACTCGCGGCCCATCATCGTGAAGATCGGCAGCCGCGTGTCGATCCAGTTGACGACGGGGTTCTTGTACTCGCTCTTGTATAGGCCGGCCATGGAAACCTCTTCTATCCGATCTTCACTTTGGTATCGGACTCAAAAGCGTAGGTCGGAAGTTCAAGATTCGCGGGCGCCGGGCCTCGGCGCACCCGGCCAGCCGTATCGTACTGGCTGCCATGGCATGGGCAGAACCAGCCGCCGTAGTCGCCACGCGGGTCGGTCGGCTTGTTACCAAGCGGAATGCAGCCAAGATGCGTGCAAATCCCAATCACGACGACCCACGGCGCATGGCCCGGCTTGACGCGCGCCGAATCCGGCGCCGGGTCTAGCAGGTCGCTTACCCGCGTATCCTGCGATTTCTTGACCTCCTCCGGTGTCCGGTGCCGAACGAAAACCGGCTTGCCGCGCCAGGAAACCGTGATGCCTTGGCCAGCCGGGATCGGCGTGAGATCGACCTCTACCGAAGACAGTGCCAGCACATCCTTGGAGGGGTTCATGTAATCAATAAACGGCCAGACAAGGGCCCCGGTCCCGATGATCGCGCCCGAGCCGGTCAGCAGTTTCAGAAAGTCACGTTTGGAAACAATCGGCGGCTGGCCGTGTTGGGCGACCGTCTGGGCTGCGGCGACTTCGGCCATCCTGCCTCCTCGTGGGATAAGCGTGCGAGCCGGGTGGTCCCGGCCATTGGTTACCGGCATACTAGAAGCGGCTTTTCTACCCTGCAACACGCCTCCACGGCGCCGGACGGACTAGGTCATGCCAAGCCCGCCTCATCAGGTACTCCAGGACCCGGCGCGCATTTGGTTCGAAACCTTGCGCGAAAGGATCTGCCGCGCGTTCGAGGCGATCGAAGCCGCGCATTCGGGCCCTTCCGCAGACCAGTTGCCGGGTCAATTCGTTCGCATGCCCTGGCGGCGGCCCACCCAGGATCAATCGGACGGCGGCGGCGGGGTCATGAGCCTATTGCGCGGCCGGGTTTTCGAGAAGGCCGGGGTGAATGTCTCCACCGTTTGGGGAGAGTTCAGCCCCGAGTTTCGCGCACAAATACCAGGCGCCGAAGAGGACCCACGCTTCTGGGCAAGCGGCATCAGTGTGGTTGCGCATCCGCAAAGCCCGCACGTGCCCGCGGTTCACATGAACACGCGCATGCTGGTCACCACCCGGGGCTGGTTCGGGGGTGGCGCCGATCTCACGCCAATGCGGCTCGACACCCCCGAGGCGAAGCAAGACGCTGCCGATTTCCACGCGGCATTGCGCCAGGCCTGCGACCAGCATAGTCCGTCTTATTACGCTGAGTTCAAAGCCTGGTGCGACCGCTACTTTTACCTGCCGCACCGGGGAGAGCCGCGGGGCGCTGGGGGGATTTTTTTCGATTACCTATTTAGCGGCGATGCTGGAGCCGACTTCGCTTTCGCCCGCGAGATAGGGGAGGCGTTCCTTGGCGTCTATCCGCGAATTGTTGCGCGCCGCAAGGATAAGCCCTGGAATGATGAGGAGCGCGCGCACCAGCTCATTCGCCGCGGGCGGTATGTGGAATTCAACCTTCTCTATGACCGCGGAACTCTCTTCGGCCTCAAAACCGGCGGCAATACGGAGGCCATTCTGATGAGCCTGCCGCCGGAAGTGCGCTGGCCTTGAAGCGGAGCGCATTTGGTTCCTTATACGGAACATTACCGGCGTGCTGCGGCTCGCTTAGTCCCGCGCTGGTCCGTGCCAGGGCACGTTCAGGGGCGGGTCAGTGTCCCAATCGGCAGGCATCCGGCGCGGCAGCTCCGGCCGCCAGGGCGGAGCGGGCCAACTTCGGGACCCCAATTCGCTCGCGAATTGGGAACCCGATCGGGACCCCAATCCCGGACCCCCATTTTGCCCTGCAAAATGGGACCCGGTGCTCGCGGCTTCGGAACCTGGAGCCCCCGGCGAAGCCGGTGGAGTAGCGCCCGGAGGAGACGCATCCCCCGGCCGACCGCCCGGTACTCCGGCACCGGACGGGCCGACCGCGTCGCTGCGCGAGGCCTCCACCCCGCGCCGGGGCCGCACCCCACGACGGGGCGGTACCCCGCGCGGCGGCGGAGAAAGCTCCGGCCCTGGCTGGATCCCCAGCATCCGGCACAGCGGCCCGAAGCATGCGGCTCGCTTGAGCCGACCCGGCCAGCAGCGCCTTCATCTCCGGATCAGCCAGCAGGCGCTCCACCTGCCCGGCAAAGGCCGCCGACTCCGGCGCCAGCCGAAGCAGCCAGCCAAACGCGCGCGGCAGCCTCGGTTGAGGCAAGCCCGCCAGGCCGGGCAGTTGCGGCAAATTGTCACCCCCGCCCCGAGGGGACGGCGCGGCGGAAAGCCGGCCGGCGCGGAAATCCGCGAGCAGCGCCTCAAACCGGAAAACGAACCGTCGCAGCCGCGTCCAGGCCATAAACAGCAGCAGCACAGCATCCCGGTCCTTGGCCATCCGCGCCGCCAGCGCCTCGCACAGCCCGGCGAGGGTCAGGCCCAGGCGGTGCGATAGGCTTGTTGCGGGTTGAGAGGGCGCCAACGACATGAACAAATAATGAACACAGCCACAGGCCAATGTCAAGCCTAACTTATGGCCCCTTCGGGGCGATCGCCGCAGCCGCGATCCTCACCGGGTCTCGCCGGGCTCGGAGCCCCAGCCCATTTCGCTTGCAGCCCAGCGGCCCACTTAACTACGCTCCCGCATTGGATCACCGGGGGCAGAGCCTTGCGTGTTTTCCTCAGCCACTCCTCGAAAGACAAGCCCGCGGTTGAAGCGTTGGCGACTGCGCTGCGAGAGCGCGGCATCGACGCGTGGCTCGATAAATGGGAAATCGGCCCCGGCGACGACATCGTCGCCAGCATCAATCAGGGGCTCGATCAGGCGGATGCAGGGATAATCGCCTTTTCCAAGCATTCCCGGGAAAGCCGGTGGGTGGAGGCGGAGGTGAGCTCCCTCACCTATTCCCGGATCAAAGAAACGAAAAAGCTGATCCCCGTAATCGTCGGCGAGGGTGCCTGGATTCCACCGCTGCTGCGCCCCCTCGCGCGCCGCGGCATCGAGGAAATCGATGCCATCGCCGATGCGCTGCTGAACCGCCGGCCGGGGCCGCCCCCGCTCGGGAAACCCGCGCAAGGCCGGACAGAAACTGTCCGGATCACGCTGGATCCCGAAGCCGCGAAGGGTGTTCGCACTGAGCTACGGATCGGCGATACGCTGCACGGCGGGGCACCGCAACCGAGCTATCGCGCGAGCTGCGTGAGACGCAGGCGGCCTTCTTCAAGGGAGCCCGGCACGGCGCCCAACGGGATTTCGCCGCCGCCGACCGGAGCCGGATGGAGGCGGACCTAACCAGCCTTGGCCGTGCTCTGGGGCAGCTTTGTTTTCCGGGAATTTCTGGCGCGACCCTGGCAAATTTAGTCGATGGTTGCCCGGCCGGAACACTGGTCGAAATTGTTTACGAATCAGACGATCCAGAGCTGCTGAGCCTCGCCTTCGAAACCGCCTGCTTACCCGATGGCCGTGTATTGGCCCTACAGCCGCCCGTCATCACCATGCGTCGGCTGCTCGGGGTCAAGCCCCCGGATTTTGCCCCGTTCGCCGGGCCGCTGAAAATTCTGGTCGCCGTTGCGGCGCCGGATGAAGGCCTGAGCGGCGGCGCCGTGCTCGACCAAGAGCGGGAGCTGCAGAACATTCTCGACGCCGTCGAACCGGCGCAGCGCCACGAGAACTGCCAGGTTCGCATCCTCGAAGTGGGCCACCCGGTCGTCATCGGCGGCGCGCTCAAGTCCGATGCCTATCACGTGCTGCATCTCTCGTGTCATGGCCTGCCGGGCGCACTCGAAATGGAGAATGAAGAGGGCGCCGCTTGCCGCACGACGGCGGCCGAGCTGCTGGACCCCGTGCGCGAGGCGGGCAGGCCCTTGCCTCTGGTGCTGCTGAATTCATGCCAGGGCGGCGTTCCGGCCGGAGAGGCCGCAAGCTTGGCAGAGGCGCTGCTGCGCGGCGGCGCCCCCGCGGTGCTGGCGATGCAGGCCCCGGTCAGCGACTTTTACGCCATCCGTCTAGCCGACGCCTTTTATCGTCACCTGTCCACGCGCGAACATCTTCTGCCCAGCCGGGCGCTGGCAGATGCGCGCGAGGAGCTGGAACGCGCCCGCCTCGCCGCCCTCCAGCGGGGCGCGCCTACGGCTGAAACGCAGCCGGAATATGCGACCGCGTCGCTGTTCGTCGCCGGCCCGGAACGGCCGATCGCCGATTTCGC
>JAFAHH010000231.1 GCA_019237355.1 Acetobacteraceae bacterium
TGGATTCCGCAAGGGATCGGAAGGTTACACGAGATAATAAAGGTTCTGTCCAACATTGGTGGGCTGTTTCCTTGGGCAATGGACACAGGTATTCGCGCCCATGAGGTCGTAGACATGCCGCACGGCCTTCAGCGTGGCTGAATCCTCTTTATCCTCTTGAAGGAAAACGCGCTCAGCCGGCAACCATGAATAGAAACCCACACTATGGATGCATCGTGCGAAATCCGGGCGGACTCCGCAAAGTAGGACGACTACTCCCTGCGCCTGCATCGTCTTAAGGAAATGCTCGAAGTGCTCCAGGCAGACCATGTCCGGGTTGCGCGTACGTTTCAACCGGATAACCACAAAGCGGATGTGCTCTTCTAGCGCCCGCCGCTTAAGTCCATCGAGGTACCGGTCCAATTCGGGCGCCGCGCCGAAGAACAACTCTCCTTCGATGTCGTAGAGGATCATCGCCGTGCAGGGTGGGTCCCAAGGCGTGCGGTCGCGAACGATCCGTTCTCTGCTGACCACCAGCTCCGCAGTTCGTAGGCGCGCCGCGCGGGGCACAAACAAGACAATGGACAGCGCCACGCCGATAAGGATCGAAAACTCAACGCTGATGAAGACGGCGGAAAACGCTGTAACCAGCACCAAGCCGGCATCGTAGCTTGTGGCCCGCATAGCGTAGCGCAGCCGGCGCCAATCGATGAGCCGGGCCGCGATGACGAATAGCAGGCCGGCCAAGGCGGCTTTGGGGACGTAACGAGCCAGGGGGGCGAGTAGGACCACGACAATCGCGACTGCCGCGGCGGTGACCACGCCCGATGCGCGGCTGACTGCGCCTGCCTGGAAATTCACGGCGGACCGTGTGAGCGAGCCCGAGCCTGGCAGGCACTGGAAGAAGCCGCCGACCAAGTTTGCCAAGCCCTCCGCCATGCACTGCTGGTTGTAGTCGAGCCGCTGCCGTGTCGCATTGGCTATGGATTTCGCGATCGCCAACGCTTCCAGCAGGCCTAGGAACGCGATGGCGAGCGCGCTGCCCGACATCTCCTTCACCCACCAGAAGTTGATCTCCGGCACATGGGGGGCCGGCAAGCTCCTGGGAACGTTGCCGATAACGGCCAGGGCCGTCCGGCCGTCTGACCCGGGTATCGACCAGCCGAATGCGGCAGCTATACATGTGGCCGCGATCAGAGCCAGCAGCATCTGAATCCGCGGCAACCGGAATCGCCGGGCCAGCCTTTCCAAGGCAATAACCAGGATGATTGTTCCTAGGCCGATAAAGATCGCGCGCGGATTGACGGGCCCCCCCTCGGTCAAGGTGAGCCAGAGCCGAAGCAATAGGTGCTGGTGACCCGTTCCGCGGTCGCGAATGCCGAGCAGGTTGCTGACCTGTCCTATCGCCACGAGCAAGCCGGCCCCGGCCATAAAGCCTAGGACCACGGCTTCGGAGATGTAGCGCGTCAGATCGCCCAATTTGAACACGGCGACCAGAATCTGGATGGCCCCGGCCATCGCCGCGAGAAGGAAGACCGCCTGATACGCGTCATAGCGGGCATCGGGATCGATGAAGGCAATCGCGCTGAACACGACGAGCGAGATCGCGTTGGTTGGGCCATTGATGAGGTGAGAGGAGGAACCGAAAATCGAGGCCACCGCTGTGACCACAATAGCGGAAAATAAACCATATCGCGGATCGACGCCGGCAATCAAAGCATAGGCCATTGCCTGGGGCAGGGAGATCGCGGCGACGGTAAGCCCGGCCAATAGGTCTTTGCGCGCATCGCTCGAGGTGTAACTGAAAGTCATTGCTCACCTTTCAGGCCTGTAAATCGTGTCGAAGATGGCGTTTTCGGCAAAGAATTTCTGCTGCGCCTGCTCCCAGTTGTCGGCGATTACGGTGATCGGAAAGAGATCGATCTTCGGCTGCTGACTGCGGCGCTCGTTAATGGCTGGGTCCATGGAGCGAAATCCGTACCTGGCCATGATCTGCTGTGCCTGCTCGGTGTAGAGAAATTCCAGGTAAGCCTTCGCATCAACCGCAGTTTGGTGGTGCGCGACATTGGTATCCACCCACGCGACGCTTGGCTCGGCCTGGATGCTCACCGGCGGATAGACGACTTCCAACTCACCCCCGGCTTCGCGGACTTCTCGCCCGGCCTCACTCTCCCAGGTGAGTTGTACGTCGCCGATCTTTTCTCCGGTGAAGGTGGCCGAGGCATCGCGGGCTCCGGAGCCAAGGACGGCGACATGCTCAAAGAGTTGCCGGAGGTAGTCTTGGGCCTCCTGTTCGCTCCCGCCGCGGTAAATCACTGAACCCCAAGCCGCCAACACACTTAGTTTGCCGTTTCCCGAGGTTTTGGGATTGGGCGTGACCACCGATACCCCGGGACGCACCAGATCGGGCCAGTCCGTAATCGCGTGCGGATTTCCCCGGCGCACGACGAATACGACGGTCGACGTGAAGGGATGCGCGTGGTGCGGGAGCCGCGTGGCCCAATCATCGGCCACCAAACCGCGCTTCCGCAACGCCTCTACGTCGGAAGAAAGCGCAAGCGTAACCACATCGGCCTCAAGGCCTTCGATCACTGCCCGGGCTTGCCGTGAGGAGCCGCCATGTGACTGTTTTATGGTCAGTTTTCTGCCTGTTTGCTCCTGGTAGGCGGACAGGAATTGTTTATTTAGCTCCTGGAACATCTCTCGAGTGGCTTCGTAGGAGACGTTCAGCAGCTCGGCCGTTCTGGTTCTTCCGGCATTTCCGGCTACAATCAGGGTGCCGGCGATCACCACCGCGGCGAGAGCGAGCAGATCGGTCCACCGCACCTTCATCGCTTGAGCCTCACAGGTATCCGCGACGTATCAATATCACGGGTGATGGCCGCTTGTGGTGTCGCGTGTTTGTGAGCGTGGGGCCTGTACCTGGCGCATGGAGTCGATGGTTGCGTTCCATCGCCCAAGGCTGGCTCAAGGCGGAATGGCCTGAAAGCCATGCCAGCTGCGCAGAAAGTTTTAATTGATCCGCGCAGCAGAGTCCCAACCTAGGTCGTTGCCCGCCTCAGTATCAGCCTTGGGTGTCAGCTCTAATGTGTCAGATGGTGTATCTCTGGCTGGCGACTGAATGCTGATAGCTGAGAGCTGTCTCTGGGCAAGGAGAACACCTTATGCCAGCAGATCCCTGTTTCAGCCGCTTCCGCTCGGAGCCATTCGCCTCGCCCATCGTAATCGTGATCGCGCCGCTTACCCGTATGTGCGCCGTCCGGCCGGGTGATGCGCCCCAGCCGCTGAATGCGGAGTACTACAGCCAACGGACCAGCGAAGGTGGGTTACGGAGGCTACCGATATACCTGACCAGGGGGCGGCTATCCCGGCGCGCTAGGCAATCTACTCGATGGGGGGGGCAGATCAGGGGGCTGGCAGGCTGTGACCCAGGCAGTTCACGCCAAAGGCGGATTTATTTTCGTCCAGCTCTGGTATACTGGCTCAATCTCGCATTCGTCCATGCAGCCCAGCGGAGCCGTGCCGGTCGCACCCTCCAGCATCGCGGGGCCTGGTAATCATGTGGATGTGCAAGGCAATCCGGTACCCTTCCAGACCCCACGCGCGCTCGCCGAACACGAGATCCCGGTATCCTCGCACAGTTCCGAAATGCCGCGGCAGGCGCCAAGAGGCCGGATTCGATGGCGCGAGGTGCATGCGCCACGGCCGCTCTGTTGCAAAGCCCGGGACGGGTGTGGTTGGG
>JAFAHH010000238.1 GCA_019237355.1 Acetobacteraceae bacterium
CGGCAGTATCCTGGAGACGGTTGGCGGCACTCCCCTTGTGCTGTTGCCGCGGCTGATGGCTGCGGAAGGGTTGCGGGCCCGGGTGGCGCTGAAGCTGGAATTCTTCAATCCGCTAGGTTCCGTGAAAGACCGCATTGGGCTCGCGATGGTGGACGCTGCCGAGCGTGAGGGCCTCATCCGGCCCGGCCACAGCACCATCGTTGAGCCCACCTCCGGCAACACGGGAATCGCGCTCGCTTTCGTGGCCGCCGCAAAGGGATACCGGCTGATCGTAACGATGCCAGACGGCGCTTCCATCGAGCGACGAAAGATGATGCGGCTGATGGGGGCCGAGATCGAGCTTACGCCCGCTCGCAAAGGCATGCCTGGGGCAATCGACCGTGCGCTTGCCATACTCGCCTCGACCCCGGACGCCTGGATGCCGCGCCAGTTCGATAACCCGGCCAACCCCGACGTACATCATATAATTACGGCCGAAGAGATTTGGGCGGACACGGCCGGCGAAGTCGATGCGGTGGTGGCGGGCGTCGGAACCGGCGGCACGCTCACCGGTGTGGGGCGCGCCCTGAAGCCGCGACGGCCGGGTCTGCAAATCATTGGCGTCGAGCCGGCGGAAAGCGCCGTGCTTTCCGGCGATGAGCCAGGGCCGCACCGGATTCAGGGCATCGGCGCGGGTTTCTGTCCTGCGGTTCTCGAATTGAAGCTATTGGACCGGATCATGCGGGTATCGGAGCAGGAAAGCTTCGCGGCGGCCCGGGCCTGCGCGCGGATCGAGGGCTTGCCCATCGGGATTTCCTCGGGGGCCGTGTTGCACGCCACTATTCAGCTTGCGCGGGAGCCTGATTGGGAGGGCCGGCTGATCATCGGTATCGCTGCTTCGTTTGCGGAACGATACTTATCGACGGAGCTGTTCGCGGGGTTTTAGCGTAACGACAACCTGATCGCATTGGGCCTAAGTGCACGGCCCCCAAAAAGGGTCTTTCAATACCCCCTTCGTGTCAGCCAAAGAAGATGGATAGATGTGGTTTAATAATAACTTTGTCTTAGCTAAGCACAACAACGACGGCCGTTACATTATCGTCCGGCTGCTGCGATAACGCTAACGACAACAACCACTCGGCAGGTTCGTCCTGAGTCAAGATTTCAACCAGACGACCCGAAGCCAGCACCTTGCTCAGCCCATCGCTGCACAAGAGAAAGCGATCACCCGTAACCAACCGGTCGCTTACCTTGTCCAGCTCCAACTCGCCCGTTGCCCCAACAGCGCGGGTAATGATATTCGCCTGTGGATGTCCTTCCCGCTCCTCCGCGGTGATTACTCCCGCATCAACCAGCTCTTCCACGAGACTATGATCGCGGGTGATCTGATTCAGAATGCCCGCTCGCATAAGATACGCTCGCGAGTCCCCCGCCCAGAGACATGCGTAATGATCATCCCGCGCCAGGAGCACGACAATCGTCGATGCAATTATCTCATGGCCGTGCCGGGCAGATTCCTCGTGTAATGCTTGGTGCGCAGCCAGAATCCTTCCGCGCACTTCCGTGAGCAACTCCGCTCCCGCCAGAGCGGGCGGCAACGTCTCCAAGGCTTGAGCGAGCAGCGTCGCGGCATACTGGCCTTCGGCGTGGCCCCCAGCACCGTCTGCAACAGCCCATATGCCGAGATCGGGCCGGTTTACGTATCGGTCTTGGTTCACCGCCCGTACGGCGCCCGGATGCGTGGCAGCCCAGGAACGGAAACGACCAGCAGCGGCAAAACGGCATTCGAGTTCACTCATGAAACCACGGCGGCGGCTGCCGCCCCATCGAGCATTGCGGCGAAGCGGACCGGATCAGGAAGCCCTTCCGTTACAAACGACTGTTTCAGACAGCGGGGAGACCCTTCGGTCCACCATAGGGCGCCCTCCGCCGGGAAATTCGGCAAGGCTTCTGGCTCGCCGACTGGGTCAGCCAGCCGCATAAGCACCGCCTCAGGATCAAGATCGCGCTCGAGCGCTGCGCGCCCGGCCAGCTCCGCAGCCCCCAAGAACCCGGCGGGACACTTGGAAAGCGAGGCTGCACAAGCGCCAACAACCAGCGGAAAATGCCGCCCGACCCGGTCGACGCTCGGCATCCAAAGACCCAAGGCTGCTTCGGGACCGCAAGCACCGCCGGGCAGAGCGAAGCGCCAAACAGGCGCCTCGAGCCAGGCGGGCAGCCATTGCTCGCCCAAAACGGCGCGGCTGGCCACCAAGGCACGCCGCATCCACGCATCCCATGCGCGCACGAAACTCACAGGGAGACCGGCGCCCACGAAATCGCCGCGGGATGGAATCTTCCCGTACAACCCTATTGCATACTCGGGCACCGGAATGCCTGCAGTACTGAGGAATCGAACGGGTTGAGCACCGATCCGGCCTGGATCGTGTAAGCCGCCTGACGCTCGCCTTGGTGGAAATGCAACGTGTAGCGATCCGATGAGCCGTCCCGCTGCAGGCTGCCCTGCGCAAAGAGACGGAACAGTGCCCAGGGTCCGGAGGCTTGCACCACGCCGGTGCCGCCCGGCGATGGCGGATCGAAAACAAGCCGAACTTGCGCCATACGGTCCGGTCCGGGCCAGGTCACCTGATGCGCTACCGGGGGACCAAAAGCATAGCGAATCTCGGTACTGCCAAGTGCCAGCGTAACTTGCCGGGCGCCGCTATCCAGCTCGGCCGGGGTGATGTCGAATCGCACGGTTGGCGTGTTGCCGCCGGGTCCGAAAAATATGTCGCGAATGACGGCGGCGCGTTGGAACTGCGCGAGATCGGCCGGTGCAACCGGTGGCGCCACACCATCGACTGCCTGCGCCCGCCACACCCGGCCCGACGTATCGACATACGGCCGAAGCTGCGCGTTGAAGAACCCGTCGATCATGCCGCCCGGCGCAAACAGCTTGGCCACATCATCGAGTGGAGAGTCGGCGCTGGAATTTGGCAGGAAAGGAAACCGGCCGGATACGATTTGACGGCAAAGCGGGCCGGGACCGCCGGGCCCGTTGAATGCCTCCTTGACCTGCTGGTGTACATCGCCGCTTCGCACTGCATTCGCACTGCTTGCCATCGCTAGGAGCGCGCGCGCGACAGGCGGGGGCGCGGTCGCTGCTGCGGCTCGCAAGGCGATTCCAGGGTCGCCTCCGGTCGGAGCTGAGCCTCCCGCGCCGCCTGGAGGACGACGAGCAACCTGCTGCTGGAGATCGTTCAGCGCCTTCAGGGTTTGGTCGATCGGCGCGTTCGGACCGGAGCCCACATAGTCGCGGAAGGCTTTGTATCGTTCATCGATTTCGGAACCGGGCGGCGGTGACGGTGGGCTTTCAGCGGCTTCTGCGGTCCCTATAACGCCCTTCAGCCGATCCGCGGCTTGCTGCGCGGGTGCGAGGTGCTGCGCCACGGCTTGGGTTGCGGCCGCCGCTCCACCCCCGCCAGGGGCAGCGGGCGGCTGGGATAGCGTAAGTTGGCGTGCCATGGAGGTCAGCAGATCGCGCATCGGCGATTGCGGAGAGGCGAGCACGTAAAGATCCTGCGCCGCCTGGTGCGGATTGCGAAGTGGGATTATGTTGAGATCGGCAAGCATGGCATCCCAAAACCGGGCATAATCCGCCTCGTAAAGATGGATCACGTCGCGTTCCAGGTTGCGGAGCTCCGGCCCCCTCGGATTGAGTTTCTCCTGCTCGCCGAGCACCCAGCTTTCCGACGCGACCTCTTTCGCGGCGCCCCCGAGCGCGGGAAGCAGCACGCGGTGGAAGCCTTCGACTGTGTAGAAGCCAGGGATACCGTCCGTGAGCGGCTTACCCGATGCGCGCATGAATAGCCGGACGCCAGCCGGACCCAATGGGTCGGCCGGGCGCCAGTGAGGAATGCGTTGCGCTGCGGCAGACGGGCGAATGCGGGAATAGACCCGCTCGGCGAGGGACACCCGGCTGAAGGTCGCGCGAGCCGCAGCGACCAGGGCCCCATCAAGCTCGATCCTGGGCAGCGGCTCCGCCAGCAGAGCATCGAGATGCCGGGCAAGGCTTTCCCGCATGGGGGCCATTACTGGGCCGGGATAGGTCGCCTCCCAATCCAGCACCATCCATTCGCGCACCAGACTGCGGTCGAGCGGGCCTTCGCCACCGAGCATGAGATAGACCCGGGTCGCCTCATACAGGAAATCAGGCCGGCCCAGATTGCCGCGCATTTGGGATTCGAGACGCCAAATCAGCCGTGGGAGGAGCAGGCGTTGCAGGGCGTCGCGGTACACAGCACGCGATCCGGCCCCGAGCTTACGGCTTTGGCCCAGGCCCAATACCCTCCAGCCGCCGCCCCAGCCCTCCTCCCAGCCATGTGGAAGTGCTCGCGCCAAATCCAACGCCGGCACGATCCGCGGCAGATCTGCGTCCCGCACCGGGTCGGTAGTCACCGGCTCAGCAGTCTGGCGGTAGGCTTCAAGCGCGGCCGCCGTCTGTTCGATATCGCGCCGACTTCCCGCGCCATTGCCGAATACAAGGACAGCGCCAAGCAGCAAGGCGGCGGCCGCAGCCGCATATCCTCCGGCATGGAGCAACCGCCGGCGCCGGGCCGCACCTGGGCTCTCGGAAACCAGCATGGCTTCCCCGAAAATCACATCCCGCAACAGACGGCTGAGGAAATAGCTA
>JAFAHH010000568.1 GCA_019237355.1 Acetobacteraceae bacterium
GGCGTAATCGGAAAGCCGACGGTAAAATCGTACAGGACATTGGTCATGATCGAATTGGTGTGGCGGTTGCCGCTGACACCCTTGAGCGTGAAATCGTTACCGACGAGGTCGCGGGCCCCGTTCTGGCGGTAGCTGTATTCTTCTTCAAAGCGCCAAGGACCCCACTCATAGCCTCCCCGAAAACCGGCATTGAAGCCGGCGTTGAAGCGTGCCTGGAAGGAGGGGCCGCCGAGGATGTAGTCGGTCTGATCGGGGAGGCCGGTCCAGCCGCCTTCCGCCCCGATATAGAGTTGCGCCCGCGAATCGGCAGCAAAGAGCACCGCCGCCATCGTGGCGCACGCAGCCAGCCGCGCCCATCGGACGATCTTGCTCGAGCCTGGAAGCTGCCGCATCTCAATTTCCCCCACTGAAACCGCAACGTCCTATGGCGCAACCTAATTCTATCTAACAGTGATCACGTTAACGCGCAAGAATACCTCCACGTTATGAGCACGGATCATTATTGGGCAGGCTCGACGCTTTGCCGAGGGTTAGATTATCCTGAGACCAGACATCCAAGTGAGGAGAAGGTTGTGAAGCTCAGCGATCTAACTCTCCTGTTGAGCTTGCTCGGAGGCGGTATCACCGCCGTGGTCCCGGTTGCATTCCCCCCGTTACACGCCGCTACTCAGCAGAAGGGGCCCGAAATCACTGATGAAGCGAGTGCGGCTCTGCTGCGGATGGGTGAGACCCTGCGCGCCGAGCAGTTCTCCTTCCAGGCGCAAACAATCCGGGTATACGCGGATAGCAACGCTCAGCCGTTGCACATTTTTCACACGATGAAAGTCGTTGTGCACCGACCGAATCGGTTGCTTGTCGACGTCACCGGCGATGACGGCTCTCGCAAGCTGGTATTCGACGGCAAGAATGCTCTCATATATATCGCGGGCCAGAACAAATATGCGAGCATTCCTGTTCCAGAGGGGACCATCGCGGCGATGATGGAGCAAGTGATGGGGCATCTCGGCGTCGATTTTCCTCTCGCTGATTTCTTAACCGAAGCGCCCAATAAAGCATTTCTCACCGGCGTTACTTCAGGTAGAGTCGTCAATACGATATCAATCGACGGCTCGCCCTATCTTCACCTACTCTTCTCCCAGCCGCCGGGGATCGAACTCGAACTCTGGCTGGCAAAAAATGAGCAGTCGCTCCCCCGACGGCTCATCGTAACGTACCGCAATGTGGCGGGACAGCCGAGCTTCATCGCTCTCTTCTCCGATTGGGATTTTAACATCCACCCGCCCGATTCGGATTTTAGTTTTCAGCCGCCCGCTGACGCGGCCCAGCTGCAATTGAAACCACAGGCAACGGCCGCACCGGCGGCCGGCGGCAAAGGGGGTAAGCCATGAAGCGGGTAACCGCCATATGGCTTAGTGCCATGTTAATTTCGGCGACGGCGCCGGACGCATTCGGCTGGGGCGCAGTTCACGGCGCCTATGGCGGCGCGGCATACCGAGGTCCGATGGGCGGCACAGCCGTTCGGGGTCCGGGCGGCGCGGCTGCTTATCGCGGCCCCGCCGGCGGCGCCGCCGTTCGCGGCCCCTACGGCGGTGCTGCTGCTCGCGGGCCCTACGGCGGGACTGCGTACCGCGCGCCCGGTGGCGCCTATTACGGTGGGGCCTATCGCGGCCCCACCACCGTCTATCGCGGAGGAACCTATTACGGCGGCACAACCGTCGTCACCCCGGGGGTAGGCGCGGGCGTCGCGGCCGGTGTGGCGGTCGGCGCTGCGGCCGGTGCAGCGGCCGCCTCCTCGGCTTATGCCGCTCCGAGCTACAGCTATTACCCTTCACCCTATTACTGCGCTTACCCTCCGTGTCCGCCGCCATAAACCAACAGAACTGCGGAAGACGCCGTGGAGCTTGGGTTTTCTGTTTAAGCGGCTAGGCGGGGCGTGCAATCATGCCGCTGCCGCAACATTGGAATGGAGGTCGCCATGCCGAAATACATGCTGGTCAGCTTCAAGACCTGCCC
>JAFAHH010000754.1 GCA_019237355.1 Acetobacteraceae bacterium
GGTTGTTCGTCAATGATGGCAAGGATCGCTACGGTGTGGCCTCAAAACAGCCGCCGGCGCTCCTCGACCTGCCCAGTTTCCACGGCGACCAGCTGATCGGGACCCGCACCGGCGGCGATTTGTCGGTGCAGGCCTGCGCCGACGACCCACAGGTCGCCTTCCATGCCGTGCGGCAGCTGGTTCGGCTGGCCCACGGCGCGGCTCGACTGCGCTGGGCGCAAACCGGTTTCATTGCCCGGTTCCGCCCGAACGAGACGCCGCGCAACCTGATGGGCTTCAAGGACAGGACGAGCAATCCGCCAGTCGACGATCCGGCGGCCATGGAGAAGTTCGTCTGGGTCGGCGACGAAGGCCCGGACTGGATGCGCGGCGGCAGTTATGTCGTCTTTCGCCGCATCCGGATAGCGCTGGAGCACTGGGACCGCATGCCGCTGGATTTCCAGGAGCGGACCATCGGCCGCCACAAATATTCCGGTGCCCCGCTGGGTCAGCAAAACGAGTTCGACCCTCTTAATCTGAATGCCGTCGATGAGGACGGTAACCCCGTCATTCCCGAAAGTGCCCATGTTCGTCTCGCCGCTGCGGCGAGCAACGATGGTGCCCGAATCCTCCGGCGTTCCTACTCGTACAATGACGGCGTCGATTTCACGATAGAGCGCTGGCCGCCTTGGCGCCAGGGCATTGCCTATGACGCCGGCGTGTTTTTCGTGTGCTACCAGCGCGATCCCCGCACCGGCTTTATCAAAATCTTTGAAAACATGGCGAAGTTCGACATGCTCAATGAATTTGTGACCCACACCGGTGGTGGCCTGTTTGCCTGCCCCGGCGGGATTTCCCAGGACGAGTTTGTTGGGCAACGGCTGATCGAGGCGACTGGATAAATCCCAGGTCTGGTGCCATCCACTGACCGAGGAAGAAGCTGCTCAACAGCGGAACAGTGAGCCGATCAGGAGCACGGCTTGTCGCCGCGGATTGTCAGCAGGCAGAGGTGATCGGCGCGCCGCTGTGGTGTCGTTCCCTGTTCCAGTTCACGCTCGAGGCGACGCAGACCCGCCTCGTAGGCGGTATCGGTAATGGCCAGCAGCTGTGAGCAGGTGTCACGTCGCCGCACGATCTCGATCCATTGCGGCAAGTCCTGCTCGAAGTGCAGGTGCTCGTAGTCCATGCTGACGGTCGCAAAGCCAATCCCCTCCATGCTTGCAACGACGGCTGCCGGCGGCCAAAAATCGCGCAAATCCGCCCGCTGAGCCTCTGGGAAATATTCGTAGTACAGCCAATCCGAGGACTCTTGCGGGCACAAATTACGAAGGGCAAAGCGGCCGCCGGGACGCAGGACCCGAAACGCCTCGCGCAGCATTCCCGCCTTGTCCTGAAAATGATGAATTGCGAATTGACAGCTGATGAAATCGAAGCTTGCGGCAGGAAAGGGAAGCGCCGCGGCATCGGCCTGCACCCAGGCGATGTTCCGCGACTTCTGCCACGCCTGCCGCAGCATGCCCGAGGATCGCTCGACCCCGACCATGTTGGCTTCGGGCACGGCGGCGCGGTTCGCTATGAGCTGGTTTCCGGTGCCGCACGCAATATCGAGAAGCCACGGCGCATCCGAAGATGCGCGATTCTCCAGGAATGCGAGGAGCTCGGGGTCGAGCGCTTTCGCCCGGCCAGGCCCTGAGTCATAGAAAGGGGCGATGGCATCGTAATCTGCACGCGGTGATCCGTGCGCCACCGGCTTCTCCTCACCAGAATCTGCCCGATCTCATCGACAGCATGCTATCTACAGGCATGACGAATTGCAGGGGTGAAGTCATGACCGACACCATCATCATGCGGGGCGCGTATGCGATTACCGATCCGCGCCTCGGAGCATCGGGCGTGATCCCGCGGGCGCGGTTGTAATCACGGACGGCATCGTCAAAGAAACGGGGCCTTTCGCCACAGTTGCACCCAGATATCCGGGCGCCGGTATCATCGGTCACGGCACCCAGTTGCTTATGCCCGGTCTGGTAGACGCCCACAGTCATGGTCGCGGCCTTTCACCGATCCAGAAAGGCGTACACAACGATTTTCTGGA
>JAFAHH010000278.1 GCA_019237355.1 Acetobacteraceae bacterium
GCGTTCAACGTACTCCGCGGGCGACAAGTCGTTCCAGGTCATCAGGTGGAGGAATTTTGGGCCTTGAAGGATGTCAGCTTAGAGGTCGAGCGCGGTGAGGTGTTGGGAATTATCGGGCGTAATGGGGCCGGCAAGAGCACGCTGCTCAAAATTCTGAGCCGCATCACAGAGCCGACACGGGGTCGGGTCGTGCTCCGGGGACGGGTTGCAAGCTTGCTGGAGGTCGGCACCGGTTTCCATCCGGAGCTGACCGGGCGCGAGAACATCCACCTCAATGGCGCGATCCTCGGCATGGCACGTGCCGAGATCCGGCGCAGGTTCGACGAGATCGTCGCCTTCGCCGGGGTTGAGAAATTCATCGACACCCCGGTGAAACGCTACTCGTCCGGTATGTACGTCCGCCTCGCCTTCGCAGTCGCTGCGCATTTGCAGCCGGAGATACTTGTCGTAGACGAGGTTCTGGCGGTCGGCGATGCCGAATTCCAGCAGAAATGCCTCGGAAAGATGGATGAAGTGTCCCGCCGCGAAGGACGGACTGTGCTGTTCGTCAGCCATAATCTGAGCATCGTGGAAAAATTGTGCCAACGCTGCATCTGGCTGGACCGCGGTACCATACGCCAGAGCGACAGCGTCGCAGCGGTCATTAAAGGATATTTGTCGTTCGGGCATTTTAATCGCGACCGCGTCATCCAATTGGCAGAATTCCCGAGGTCCCATTACGGCGGCGATGAATTGCGCCTGATTGCAATCGAGTGGCTTTGCGATTTGCCCTTAAAGCATACCGAGACGGCCACATTGCGAATCCTGTTCGAGGCGCTGATGCCGTTTGCATACGTGACTGTTTGGCTGGCCTTTTGCGATCTTTCTGGCAGGCGTATCGCCTATTACGAAGTCGACAGCCGGAGCGATGGTGGCCAACTCCCTGGCGGTGTCCATGCCGTAGACATCGAAATCGAGGAGCTGCCTCTGGCCCCCGACACCTATCTGATAGACGCTTCGTGCGACCAGCGTAGCAGCGGCAGATTCGATTATGTAGCCGGCGCCGCGCAAGTGGATGTCGTCCCGGGATCGGCGACACCGCAGCATCTTTATCGCGAGAACTGGTGGCAAGGCGCCCATCTGAAGTGCAAGGCACGATGGTACGCTCTCGTGGATATAGGTCATTTAGAGCTCACCTCGCCGATGCACAAATAATGCGGGGTTCGAGCGAGGGTTAAGAAATTGGCACCATAGAAATCCGGTGCAGTCCGGAATCGGACCGAAGCTGCTCCGAAACCACTCGCATGCTAGAGTACCGGCCGCGCGTCCTTTTCATGCGACGAACCTACCAGCGGGATCCACCCCAGAGTTGAGGGCGGCGCCGCGGCGACAGGTTTGCACCGGTAGCAAGATCGTCATTCCGCTCGCGCGGGATGATCGGGTCGCTGGCAGACCGGAAAAGTCCGCTTTGCGGCGGATGGAATGGTGCAGTTGACCGCCGCCGTCGTCGGCTGACCCGCTGGTTCTAAGGGAGGTGGAGTTGACCGAAATGGGACCGCTGGAAAGTGGCGTTCTGGACCGTGGGCTCCGCTCCGGGTTCGTGCGAGACATCAATGGCCTCCGCATGCACGTGCTCGAGGCCGGCTTTGAGGGGCGCGATCGGCCCTTGATCCTGCTGCTGCACGGCTTTCCGGAACTCGCCTATTCGTGGCGAAAGGTGCTGCCGCTCGCAGCCGCCGGATACCGCGTTGTGGCACCCGACCAGCGGGGCTATGGGCGCAGCACCGGTTGGGACGCGGATTACGACGGTGACCTCGGTGCGTACCGCATCCTGAACTTGGTCCGAGATGTGCTCTGGCTGGTGTTCGCGCTCGGCTATCGCGAGGCAGCCACGGTCGCCGGACACGATTTCGCCGCTTCCGTCGCCGGGTCCTGCGCGCTCGTGCGCCCCGACGTGTTTCGCTCCGTGGCACTGATGAGCCCATTCTCGGGTGCGCCGGGGCTGCCCTTCGACACTGCCACTAACCCGCCGCAGCCGAAACCGCCTGAGCCCGACATTCAGGACGAGCTGGCGAGCGCGAAGCTCGACCGTCCGCGCAAACATTACCAGTGGTATTACTCGTCACGCCAAGCCAATGCCGATATGTGGCATTGTCCGCAAGGCGTCCATGCCTTTCTGCGCGGGTACTTCCATTACAAGAGTGCGGACTGGGCCGAACCGGCCATTTCCGCTGAAATCCTGGACTGCGGCCGAGCTGGCCAAAATGCCGAGCTATTACATTATGGATCTCGACAAGAACATGGCCGAGACTGTCGCCGCCGAAATGCCGTCCGCCGCGGAAATCGCCGCCTGTCGTTGGCTGACAGGGGACGAGCTTGCGGTCTACAGCAGCGAATACGAGCGCACCGGCTTTCAGGGCGGGCTGCAGTTGTATCGCGCCCGGACTCAAGGTCTTAATGACGCCGAGATGCAGCTGTTTTCCGGCCGCTCGATCGACGTGCCGTCGATTTTCATTGGCGGCAAGAGCAATTGGGGAACCTATCAGCGACCGGGAAATTTCGAAACCATGCAGCAGAGCGCTGTATGAGAATGCTGGGCTGGGAAGAAACAGCCGGCGCGACTGCGCCGGCTTGGCCGCCGTCTGGCGGTCTATGGCTCGATCGCGACAAAGGCTGCGGTGGTTGGAAGCTGGTGTGACCATTAGGCGGCCGTGGGCAGGGGGGTGATTTGGACGGCATATCCGAGCTCTTGCAGGCGGTGGACGAGCCGGTTGATGTGCCTGCTCTTACCCCGTTTGCCGAAGTGATCGGAACCGAGGTCTTCATAAAGGGCTCCGCTCTTCAACATTTCATAGGCGGCGGTGAGGATCGAAGCGGCGACGGCGCCAATGGCCTTTTTGGCGCCGCGGCGGGCGCGCAGGCGATGGAACTGCGCCTGCAAGTAACCGGCCTTCTTGCGGGCGGCGGCCGTAGCGCATTGGACAAGGGTGGTTTTGAGCCAGGCGGCACCTTTGCGCATCCGGGTGGAGCGCCGTTTACCGGCACTCTCGTCGTTGCGCGGGCACAGGCCGGCCCAGGAGATCAGGTGCCCGGCAGTTGGAAAGCGGCTCATGTCGCGGCCGATTTCGGCAAGGATGACGCAAGCACTCAGTTCGTCGACGCCGGGAATAGTGCTCAGCAGTTCGACGGTGATGCGAAAGGGCTCGACCTGAGCGTCGACCTCCCGATCGATGTCGCCGATCGCGTTGTCGATGGCATCGATTTGCTGCAGATGCAGGCGCAGCAGGAAACGATGATGCCGGGTGACGCGGCCGCGCAGCGCTTCGCACAGCGCCTCGGGCGGGGCCTTGATCCGGCGGTGGGCCAACTGGGCCAACCGCGCGGGATCGCTTTCACCGGCAATCAAGGCTTCGATCATCCTGCGGCCAGACAGGCCCATGATGTCGGAGATGACCGAGTCGAGCTTGATGTTGGCGTCCTCAAGCGTCTTTTGCAGGCGCTGGACATGCCGGCTGCGCTCCCGCACCAGCTGCTTGCGCGTGCGCAGCAGGCCGCGCATCTCCTGGGTCTGCTGGTCGGGCACAAAACTGCCGCGGATCAGGCCATGGGCCATCAGATCGGCGAGCCAGGTGGCATCATTCACATCGGTCTTGCGCCCCGGCACATTCTTGACGTGAGCCGCGTTTGCCAGCACCAGCTCAACATCGCCGTCGCTCAGGATCTGCCACACCGGCCTCCAGTAGATCCCCGTCGCTTCCATCGCGACATGGGTGCAGCCCTCGGCGGCGAGCCATTCCGACAACGCCAGCAGGTCTCTCGTCGTCGTCTTGAAGGTCCGCACCTGATGCTTGATCGTGCCGTCCGCCGCGTGCCGTACACACGCCACAACCGTATCCTTGTGCACATCAAGCCCGGCGCAATGCGCATACAGAACTTCCATCTGTCCTCCTGCCACTCTGCGCCACCCGGCGTGGGACGCCGTCAACAGAAGTCTGGGAAC
>JAFAHH010000170.1 GCA_019237355.1 Acetobacteraceae bacterium
GCGCATGGTTACAGATCATTCGAAAGCGAATGACCAGTTGGCCAATCTCGCCAGGGCGGACAACATTCCGTTACCCGATATGCTCGATCCGGAGCATCAGTCAATTTACGAGCGCCTCGAGAAATTGCGCGGCGCGGAGTTCGACAGCGTGTATATCGCGGCCCAGATCCAGGATCATCAGCGGACCATACAGCTTCTGGAGTATGAAATCGGTTCAGGGCAGGATCCCGATCTGAAGGCTTTTGCGTCTCAAACGCTGCCCATCGTTATCCAGCACCTGCAGATGGCTCAGGCGCTGCAGGCGCAGCTCGCGGGCCATGCGGTGTAGGCATCCGCGGCGGGTTCGATGTCGCAGGTGCCGCCGGCCGAGAAGAGGTAAGGTGGTGGCCGGGGATTCCTAGTTAGCAGCAATTACGGACACAGAGGGCCACAGCCCCCCGGGTCTCGGACGTAGTGAAGGATGAACTCCCTAAGCTCGTCGGGATATTGATCTCCGCCCAGGCCGGCATTCGCGAAACCGAGCCCGCCGGGATGGGGTACCCCAAGAACACCGAGCCGTCTTCTGCTGTGTTCCATTTCCCTACAATAGTACTATCCGACGGGTGGGTGCCCGTTTCGCGGGATAGGATGCTGTTCGGCACCTTCGCGTAAGAACTCGTAGGCGCTACGAGGACCGAACCCGAGTGAGATGATCCAGTCGGGCTGCACCTGCCGCACTAGCACCCTGTGCACGCGCCAGCAGCGGTTGCACCACTCGTGCCAATTCGGAAGATCTCTTGCCTGACGCGTGCGGTGGAAGACCAGATTGGTCGAGAGCAGTTTTTGTGCTTTGACTCCGAGCGCGGCGATAAGGTCGCAGACACGTCTCTGCATCTGCTGGCGCTCCTCCGGCCTCACCCGTTGCGTTGCTGGATCCAGATGCGGGCAGATATTGGGCGCCGCACAGTCCCAGCACTGATCTGCGTAGTGATTTGTGCCACGATCGGCATACAGGTTATGCCGGATCGGCGGACATCCTGGGGCGTCAGGGTCGCCGCCAGGATTCATGCCCATGAGGTAGAATCGCCCCGGCCGAATGCTGGCGAGATCCGAATACAGAACAGCGCCGGGCTTCCCGGACCAGTCTTCGCCATCCCAGTCCAGATTGCTGGTTACCAAATCGAGCAATTCGTCATGGGTCATCAAGACGCGCCGCCTCTGTGGTTGCCGGTGGCAACTTAGCGACCGGTGCTTGAGCCTGCGTTAGACCTGCGTCAAAAGGACGACAAATAAGAAGCTGGATATCTGCTCTTATCAAAACCAATGAAAGCCGCGGGCCATCATGCCGCCGAGGGCAAGGAACCCAAGAATCAGCCCGGCCCAGGTCAGCCTAAAGTCCCCTTCATGCGTCTGGCGTACGCTCCTCAACTCGGCCTGGATTTCCTCGCGCAGGCTCCTCATTCAGCCCGCATATCAGCGATCGCGCCCTTGAGGCTGCTTGCGATCTCCTCCAGCACAGCCAGCCTAGACTCGTGATTGCGGGTGCTAGGCCCGTTCCGTGGAACAGGATCGTCAGGTATTCTCAGTCTCCAATCGCATCTTCAATATAGCCACGCAGCGGAGTCTTCTCAGCCCGCTTTAGTCCGACGCACTCCGCGGAGTGGCCTGTGCATTTGCGGCCCTCGAACGGACTGCTAAGTCGATATTTGAACAACAGAGGTTATTTGCGGTTATGTGGGAATGCCCGCCGGGGGACTCGAACCCCCACGCCAATTGGCCGCGGATTTTAAGTCCGCTACGTCTACCGTTCCGTCAGGCGGGCGTGGCCTCGGCGCCCCTACGCCCGGTCCAAGGATTTGGCAATATCGAGCGCGCGGCGGATCAGCGTCTCCGTAGTCTCCGGCGTGCGGAAGGCGCTATGGGCGGTAAGGATCACATTATCCAGCGCCGTCAAAGGATCACCCGGTGGCAGCGGCTCCTCATGGAACACATCCAGGGCGGCGTGCGCAATCCGGCCCTCCCGCAGGGCTTGCAACATGGCCGGCTGATCAACCAGCGCCGCCCGCGCGGTATTGACCAGGATCGCACCCGGCCTCAATCGCTCCAGCCGCTCAGCGCTCAAAAAGCCCTGCGTTTCCTCATTCAGTAACAGGTGCACGGACAACACATGGCTCTCGGCGAGCAGCGTATCCAACCCAACGAACGTCACGCCGGGCGCCGTCTTGGGTGACCGGTTCCAGGCCAGCACGCGCATACCTGAACCCGAGGCGATGCGCGCGACCTCGGCCGCGATACCGCCAAAACCCAACAAACCGAGCGTCTTGCCCCTCAGCTGCACGCCTTCGGTGCGCAGCCAATTCCCCGCACGCAGCGCCCGGTCCATCAGGGCGATCCGCCTCGCGGCAGCCCACATCAGGGCGATTGTATGCTCAGCGACCGCAGTGTCGCCGTAGCCCTTGATCGTGTGCACGGTGACGCCGGCCTGGTCTAACGCCTCCACATCCATGTAAGTGGCGGCGCCGGTTCCTAGGAAAATCACATGCTTCACGGACTCGCAGCGCCGGATCTGGTCCGTTGGCAGCGCATTGTGATCATCCAGCACGAAATCATAGCCGGCGAGCAAACGGGGCAGATCAACAGCGGCAATCAGATCGCTCTCGTTCACGTCCACCGGCGGGTCGTCCGGCCGCACAACGGCATGGAATACGTCGGCCATGCCGTCGCTCGCGTCGATGAAGATGCCGCGCATCTCTGGCTTACTCCTTCGAATAGGCTCTGTTTTACCGGTTCTTTCTAAGGCATAACAGGGCCGTGCCGATGCACTCTCGCTGGGCTTCCAACCCGCCCGTTTCGTCCGCCCTGCGGGTGCGGCCGCGCCGGAGCACCCGGTGGCGATGGGTGCAATGGGGTATTATCGGGACGGTTTGGACCGGGCTTGCGGCGGCGCTGCTGCTGCTCTGGTTCACCTGGGATATGCCGCGGCCGGAATCAGCACTGGACGCGGTAAGGCGCCCGAGCCTCGCGTTGGAAGATCGCAGTGGCCGGGTGATCGCGACCTACGGGGACGTTGTCGGGGAAACGGTGCATTTGTCGGACCTCCCGCCTTACTTGCCGGCGGCGGTAGTGGCCGTGGAGGACCGGCGGTTTTGGTCCCATGGCGGGCTCGATTTCCTGGGCATGGGGCGAGCGATGTTGGTGGATCTGCGCGCGCTCCGGCTGGTTCAGGGCGGGTCCACAATCACGCAGCAGGTCGCCAAGACGCTCTTTCTAAGCAACGCACGCACGCTGCGCCGCAAAGTGCAGGAAGCGCTGCTTACACTGTGGCTCGAGCGGAAATTCACCAAGCGCGAGCTGCTCGAGATCTGGCTGAACCGGGTCTATCTGGGCTCCGGGGCGTGGGGCGTCGATGCGGCGGCGCGCATGTATTTTGGAGTTCCCGCCCGGCGGCTCGCTTTATGGCAAGCGGCGGTCATCGCCGGTTTGCCCCGTGCGCCCTCCCGGTTCAATCCGCGCGTCAATCCGGAAGCAGCCGCTTCCCGGGCCCGGGACGTTCTTGCCGCCATGGCCGAGACGGGCGCATTGACGCCGCAGCAGGCGCAGGCGGCGTCCGCCCAGATCCGCTTCCCCGCTCAGTCCCTCATCACCTCGCGCTGGTTTGCGGATTGGGCCTCCGAGCAGGCCGAAGCGGTGCTCGCGCCGGGTGCGGACGCCATTCTGCGCACCACGCTGGATTCCCGCCTCCAGGCCCTCGCGGAAAGCCGCCTCCGGACATTGCTGGACGGACCCGGCCTGGCGGCGGAAGTAACGCAGGGCGCGGTCGTGGTGCTGGACGCGACCAGCGGCGCCGTGCGTGCTATGGTAGGTGGGCGCGATTACCGCGAGAGCCCATACAACCGTGCTGTTCTGGCCCGGCGGCAGCCAGGCTCGGCTTTCAAGCCGTTCGTTTGGCTTGCGGCCCTCGAGCGGGGTGTGCGGCCGGGTGATTCGATCCAGGATTCCCCGATCCGCATCGGCGGCTGGAGCCCGGCCAATTTCGATCGTCATTACGTCGGTAAAACCACGGTCGAGCAGGCCTTCGCGCAATCCATCAACACCGTCGCCGTAAGGCTTGAGCTGGCCGCGGGCGGGCCGCAAGCGGTTGCCGCCGTTGCACAACGGCTGGGCATTGCTGACCGGCTGCCGGAAAACGCATCGCTCGCGCTCGGTACCGGGGAGGTCGGGGTGCTGGAGCTCGCGGCGGCTTATCTCCCCTTCTTCAATGGGGGCCTGCGGGTGACGCCCTATGGGGTGGAGAAGGTTCGTAGCAAAGGCCGAACCGCACCGGCCGCGCCCCAGACGGGATCCGAGCGGGTGATCGCGCCCGAGGCGGCGCGAGTGATGGCGCAGATGCTGGCCGAGGTCGTGTCGGGTGGTAGCGGGCAAGCGGCAGCGGTCCCCGGCCAGTGGGTTGCCGGCAAAACCGGCACCACGCAAGATTACCGCGACGCCTGGTTTGTCGGCTATGCGCGCGGGGACGTTATCGCCGTGTGGCTTGGTAACGATGACAACCATCCGATGCGCCGGGTTTCCGGCGGCGGCCTGCCGGCACGGCTGTTTGGTGAAATCGCGCGGGGGATCCGTTGATTGATTGCAGAGCTGGCGGTTCTGCGGGAAACTCAGATGATGCGAGTTGCGGGATCGCGCTAGATTGAAAATAGGCTGGCATAAGCAGCGCGCTGGGGAGGACAATGTGACCGGGAATGCTGCTTCACCACGTGTCCGGAGCATTCAAAGAACGGCTCTCGCGCTGCTGGTCTGCAGCGGGGTGATCAACTACATCGACCGCGTCACGCTGTCGATTGGCAATCCGCTGATTCGGCAAGATCTCGGCCTTACGATTGCCGATATGGGCGTGCTCCTTTCGGCGTTCCTTTGGGCCTATGCCTTTTCGCAGCTTCCGGTGGGGGCGCTGATCGATCGCTTCGGTCCGCATAAATTGCTGAGCTTGGGTCTCGCCTTGTGGTCCGTGGCCCAAGCGGCTTGCGGGATCGTCGTTACGTTCGGGCAGTTCATCGTGGCCCGGGTCGCCCTTGGCATCGGCGAAGCGCCGCAATTTCCGACCGGTGCTCGTGTCGTGCGGGATTGGTTCAATGTGCGTGAACGAGGCGGCGCCACGGGCATCTTCAATAGCGCGTCCACCTTGGGCAGTGCGATTGCCGCACCTTTGCTGACCGGGCTGATGCTCACCTTCGGCTGGCGCTGGATGTTCATCATTATGGGCGGGGCCGGGCTCGTGGTGGCCTTGATCTGGTTCCTGCTTTACCGCGACCCGGCGGAGATGGGCCTTACGGAAGAGGAGCACCAGGTCCTGACCGAGGGCGATACGACCGGCGGTGAGAAGCGCGTCACCTTGCAGCAATGGGGTCAGCTATTCCGGTTCCGGACGACCTGGGGCATGATTTTGGGTTATTTCGGAACGATTTATATCACTTGGCTATTCAATAGCTGGCTGCCCGCTTATCTCGAGCTGGAGCGGCATATGACCATTCTGCATAGCGGCCTCGCTTCCGCGGTTCCGGCCACTTGCGGCATCGTTGGCGCGGTTTCCGGGGGGTTCACGGTGGATTACCTGGTGCGGCGTGGAGTCTCGCCGATCAATAGCCGGAAGTATCAATTCTCTGCATCGCTCCTTGGGATGGCTATCTTTACGATTCTCGCAGCCTATGCACCGAATGCGGCCCTAGCGATCGCCTTCATTTCAGCGGCGATTTTTCTTGGGTACGTGTCGAGCAGCACGGCGTGGGCGATGGCCTCAGTCGCGGCGCCGGCCAACTGCACGGCGTCTATCGGCTCGATGCAGAATTTTGGCGGCTATATCGGCGGCGCGCTCGCGCCTACGGTGACGGGGTTCATCGTGCAGGCAACCGGTTCCTTCGTGCCCGCGCTCTTGCTCGGGGCCGGGATCGGCGTGGCCTCGGCGGCGTGCTACTTTTTCATTATCAAACATCCTATTACGGAGGCGGAGCTCGGCATGGCTCCCGGCGCGGCTTACGCGGATTGAAACCGAAGCCGGACTTGTAATCGCGGGCCTTGTCGGAGGCTGAATACGACGCCGATACTATCGCCGAGAGTTGCCGAGAAAGGGGGCCGACCTACCTTGTCCATTTCGAGAAGCGGTTTCGCAGCCACTGACCCAGCTCCCGCTTTTCAGCTTCTTGGCGCCTGAGCATTTCGAGTGCCTGCCGCTGTTCGGCCAAGCGGGCATTTCGTTCTGGCTCAAGCGGAAGCTCCAGGACCGCTCTAGGAACTTTGGTTTTCAGAGCGCGGTTCAGGCTTTTCGACGATTCCGCCTCAAGCCATCGCGCTCTAAAGCAGGATCGGTCCTTTCCGAACCATCATACTCCACACGGCGATGGCTTGGGGCTCCCTCACGCCCGCGCTATCTTGCAACCAGTCTGGTCCAGCGGCATTACTGCTTCTTCAGCGCGCGTGGTCGTCACAGGTTTGTAAAGGTCCCAGGGTCCCTCCCCTTGTTGCGGCGGCTTCACCTCGAAGAGGTAGGCTGGGAATAGTCCGCGCCCGTTCTCGCGAATGCTGCCCTGTCCGAAGGCATCATCATCGGTCGGTGTTTGCTTCATCCGCGCGACGGTCGCAGCGCCGCTTTTCTTGGCCTCAGCAGGCCCCATCGCCCCGACTGCTTTCAAATAATGCAGCACGATTGCGTAGGTGCTGGCGTGAAACGTATTGGGAATATTATTCGGCGTTCGGGGGCGCACGCGATTCGTAAAGGCGCGCGTGCGATCGTTGAGGTTCCAATAGAAGGTTTCGGTTACATTCAAGCCGTCGGCATGGGGCGAACCCAGGGCGTGAACGTCCGTAATGAACATCTGTAGGGGCGCGATACGGTTGCCCAGGCGGGGGAGCCCCAGCTCGTACGCCTGGCTGATACAGTTGAGCGTGTCCGTGCCAGAATTCGCTAGACCAAGCACCTTTGCCCCGCTGCGAGCGGCCTCCTGCAAGTACCGGGCGAAATCATAAGTCTCCGGGAAGGGATAGCGCGATTGCCCGAGTACCTTCCCGCCCGAGTCGGTGACCACCTTTGCGGTTTGCTCTTCGAGCGAATGCCCGAATATGTAATTGGCTGTAATGAAATACCAGGTCTCATTGCCTGACTTGACGGCCGCGCCGCCCGTTGACTTCGCGGCAGTGTACGTATCGAAACTCCAGACAACGGTATTGGGACTGCATTTTTGCCCGGTCAAAGCTATCGCCGTAGCACTCCCGGTAAGAAGAACCTTGTCTTTTTCACGACAGACGTCCGAAACCGCCAAAGCAACTGCCGAGTTTGGACAATCGGCGATTGCGTCTACGCCCTCCCCGTCGAACCACTGCCGTACGATTCCAACGCCGCGCCGAGGATCATTCTTGTGGTCGGCACTGATGACTTGCACTTCGAAGTCCTTAGATCCATGCACGTCGCTAACCGCTTGCTCCACGCAAACAATCGATGTCTGGCCGGTGATGTCCCGGTACGGGCCGGACAGATCCGTCAACACGCCGATCTTTATCGCAGCCTGGCGCTGCTGAGCCTGGCTCTGTCCCGCGGGCAGGGAGGCTAAAGCAGCAGCACCTAATAGCTCACGACGCGAAACTATCATGGACGACCCTCATTCTATTTTGCTGAACAAGCTGCCGCAAGCCCGGCCGGAGGTCAACCGAACCGTCCAGACTTGGGGAAACCCACGGGTACCTGACGGCCGGCTTGCGCGCGCTCACCAATCCAGCCCCGCAGATCCACCTCAGTACGAACCTTACTTCCCATGCGCCAGGTAAGCCCGTCGGCGAGAGTGAACACCTTAGCGTCGGCCAAGCCGCCATCCTTGTATTTTTGCAAGATCACGCCGGCGCCTCGCGCCATTTCCGGGATCTGATCAAGTGGGAAAATCAGCAATTTGCGATTTTGTCCCGCAACCGCCAGGTGATCGCCTTCGGCGAGGCTGCAAACCAATGCTTCCTCACCAGGTTTCAGGTTCATGATCTGCTTGCCGGTGCGCTTTTCGGCAGCGAATTCGCTTGCGGGCACTAGGAACCCGCGCCCGGAGGTCGAGGCGACCAGATACCGCGCACCTTCTTTGGGCACGAACAACGCCGCCACATGGTCTTCGTTGCTCAACTCGGCTACAACGCGCACCGGTTGCCCGTCGCCCCGGCCGCGCGGCAGGTCCGCCGCCTTGACTGTGTACGCCCGGCCATTGGTTCCGAACAAGCAAATGCGGTCCGTGGTTTGGCAGGGCAGCAACAGCTTGAGATGATCGCCTTCCTTGAATTTCAGCTCGGCGGGATCGGCGCCATGGCCCCGCACCGCGCGGATCCAGCCCTTTTCAGATAGAACGACCGTAATCGGCTCGCGCTCCATATAGGCGTCAGGCGCGATTTCGGTTATCGCCGGAGCGCCGCCAAACTGCGTACGCCGCCCGCCGAGCGGCCCACTCCCGAACTTTTTGCGGATATCCGCCAGTTCCTCGCCAATCCGCTTCCAACGCAGCCCCTCATCCTTGAGCAGGGCGTTGATTTCTTTTCGCTCGCGGGTGAGCGCCTTGTGCTCGCGCCGGATTTCCATTTCCTCCAGCTTGCGCAGCGAGCGCAGGCGCATGTTGAGGATGGATTCCGCTTGTAGATCGGTCAGCTCGAACCGGGCAATCAGCCGCGGCTTTGGCTCATCCTCCTCACGGATGATTCGGATAACCTCATCGAGGTTCAGATAAACGGCGAGATAGCCGTCAAGAATCTCCAGGCGGCGCTCGATGGCGGCGAGGCGGTGGCGAGTACGCCGGACAAGCACCTCGTGCCGATGGTCGAGCCAAGCTTGCAACACCTCCCGCAAGGACATCACCCGCGGCGTTCGTGTTGCATCGAGCACGTTCATATTCAGCGGGAAACGCGTCTCGAGCGCGGTCACCCGGAACAACGTTTCCATCAGCACCTCGGGCTCAACGCCGCGCGACTTGGGCTCGAGAATCAGCCGCACATTCTCCGTGCTTTCATCGCGCACATCCGCAAGTAAAGGTAATTTGCGCTCTTCAAGAAGGCCCGCAATTTGTTCGATCAACCGCGCCTTTTGCACCTGGTACGGGATTTCGGTCACCACGATTTGCCAGGCGCCGTACTTCCCTCGCTCCACCTCCCATTTGGCCCGCAGACGGAACCCGCCGCGCCCCGTTTCATAAGCAGCGAGAATGGCGGCCGGTTCTTCAATTATGACTCCACCGGTGGGAAAATCTGGCCCGGGCATGTGTTTCAGCAAATCGGCCGTGCTCACCCGGGGGCTCTGGATCAAGTTGATCGCCGCCGCACAAATCTCGCCCGCATTATGCGGCGGAATGCTGGTTGCCATCCCGACCGCAATCCCAGCGGCGCCATTCGCCAGAAGATTTGGGAACGCGCCTGGGAGCACAACCGGCTCTTGTTCCTCCCCATCATAGTTGGGACGGAAATCGACCGCATTCTCATCGATGCCGGCCAGCATGGCCCGGGCAACTTCGGTAAGCCGGGCCTCGGTGTAGCGCATGGCCGCCGGGTTATCCCCGTCCACGTTGCCGAAATTGCCCTGGCCTTCCACAAGCGGATAACGGGCGGCGAAGTCCTGGGCGAGGCGAACCAAAGCATCGTAAACCGCGGCATCGCCGTGGGGGTGAAATCGCCCGATCACATCGCCCACCACCCGGGCGCATTTCTTGAATCCGGCATTCGGATCCAGCCGCAGGAGATGCATCGCGTAAATCAGGCGCCGATGCACCGGCTTCAGCCCGTCCCGCACATCCGGCAGCGAGCGCGACATGATGGTCGAGAGCGCATAAGCGAGGTAGCGCTCGCTCAGAGCCTCCGAAAGATGCGTATCCTCAATGCGCCCGATCAGATCATCCGGCATCGGTGGCCACCTCCTGGATCGCGGCGCTTGCCACGTAATCGACCAAAAATTGCCGCGCTGCTGGCAGCGGCCGGTGCTGCGTTCCGAACGCGTCGCGCGCCAGGAAATGTCCGGTCAGCTTCAATCCATGGATCCAGTCGAGCTGATCCGGGACAGGCGGGCCGCCCAGGAAACCCGGCATCGGCAACAACCGCGATTTCCACTCCCCGGCGGCTTCATCCGACACCGCCCGGCCGGTCTTGGGCGACACCCAGGCGAGCCCTGAAGTCGCGGCGGTCACCGCACAGACCGAGAGATCGAGGCCATAGCCGAGATCGGCGAGCAGCAGTAACTCCCAGCGCACATAGTCAGAGATCGCAGGCTCGCCCAGTCGCATGATGAAATGAACGAGCGATCCAAAAACGCGGGCGTGCGGCTCCCGCTCGGGTAGGGCACCCCCGGCGACGGCACATGCGGACGAAAGCAGAGCAAGGGCGAGCCGGTCGTTCATAGCGAGGGCGGCGGCCGGGTGCACCAGCTCGGCCGTGAAACTCCCGAGCTGGTCCGAAAGCCGGCCGACCCAGCGTGCCTCGACCAGGTTGCCGGCCTGCCACGTCGCGGCTCGCATGCGGGAAAGTCCGCCCCGCGCCAGCCCCCGGTGTGCGCCATACTCGGCGGTGAAGACTGTGGCGACGGCATCACCCTCGCCATAAGGGCGGGTATCCAGCACAATCGCAGGCGCTTGCCACTCCATAGGGCTGACTTAGAGCAGATCGCGCTTGACTGGAAACGCTTGCGGTTCGAGGAGCGCGTCCGGGGTTCCCATCGCGCCCGCGCGATGGGGCCCGATGATGCTCGCAAAGCAAAGCTAGCAGGCTGCGGAAAAGCGTTGAAGTCGGTCGTTCGAAAGCAACGAAAGAAGGCCAGGGGCTGCCCCTGGACCCCAGCAAAGGCAGAGCCTTTGCAATCCAATCACCTAGAGCACGATCGCTTGAGGCGGAAACGTCGGAAAGCGTGAATCGTGCTCTCGAACAAGACTCGCTAGAGCATGTTTGTTTCTGCTAAAAACAAACATGCTCTAGTGCATGGGGTCTGGGGCCTTTCGGCCCCGTCATGCGAACAGCATGCTCGTCACGCGAGGAGCGTGCTGTTCGCACGACGCATGACGGGTCCAGGGCGGCCCCAGCGTTCAGCTGAACGCAGTGCGTAACGCGGCCGCGGCCATCGCGACTGCGGTGTCGGCTGCCCGGATGAACCGCCCCATGGTCAGGAAGCCATGCATCTGGCCAGCGAAATGCACGCTGGTCACCTGCCCGCCGTCATGCTCGAGCCGCCGCGCATACGCCTGGGCCTCATCGCAGAGCGGATCATACCCGGCCGTTAGCACAAAGGCTGGGGCAACCGCCTCCAACTGCGAGGCGCGCAAGGGGGAAGCACGCCAATCGCGTGCGTCGCTGGGACGACTTAAGTAATGTTCGATGAACCACGCCATGGTTTTGGTGGTGAGGGGAAGGTCCTCGGTGAATCGCAACTCAGCCCCCTGCGTTTGGACCAAGTCCACCGCCGGGTAGAGCAGCAACTGCAATGAGACCGGTGGCAAGGCGCCATCCCGCGACATCAGCGCAAGCACCGCGGCAAGGTTACCCCCGGCACTATCGCCGCCCACCGCCAGCCTTTCAGCGTCGATACGCAACATCCCGGCCTGGCGCGCCACCCAGTGCAAGACAGAAGCGGAATCATCCACGGCGGCGGGAAACTTGAATTCGGGTGCTAACCGGTATTCAGCGGAAACGACGCAGCACTGGGCATAATTCGCGAGTGTCCGGCAGATGCCGTCATGGGTCTCGCAATCGCCGACAACCCAGCCGCCGCCGTGCAAAAAGACCAAGCAGGGTAGGGCGGCGTCGTGGTCCGTACCCAGGCCGCGATAGAGCCGCACCGGCACGCCGCCGGCATCCAGCATGGTCGCGACCGCGACTTGGGGCGGTTCTGGCTGCAGCACGGTGCGCCCAGCCGCGTAGGCTTCCCGAGCCTCCGCCGGCGCCATGGTCTCGAATGGGGCCCGCCCCGACGCCCGAATGATATCCAAAACACGTTGCGCATCAGGATCGAGCGCCATGTCATTCCATCCAGCCCAGGATTGCACTTGCCACGGCCCGCGGCTGGTCCAGCTCCGCCAAATGCCCAGCCTCCGGGATTATGGCGATCTGGGTCCTCCCAGCGATGCCGGTCGCAAACCGATCTGCATAACTGCGCGGCATGACCCGGTCGTGCTCACCCCAGATAAGCAAGGTATCGGCCTCTATCAGCCGGAGCCGCTTTGCGAGCCGGGTATCACCAAGCGGCCAGAAAATCCGGGCGGCGGCTTCGTTCGCACGGGTCTGCTCGATCGGCCACTCGATCGGGTCGGCCCCTTCAGGCATGGCTTTCAGTTGCTTCCATGCTTCGGGATTGACGCACATGAGCCCAGGCAGGTTGTCAGCCCGCTGGGCCCACGGGTCAGCCGGAGGGTCGGCCTCGTCGAAGATCCCGAACGGCGCTATAAGGGCGAGCTTGCGGACGCTTTCGGGCCAAATCGCCGCGATCTCGGCAGCCAAGGAAGCACCAACCGAGCTGCCCGCCAGGTCGGCGCCGCGCAACCCGGCTCCGTCCAGCAATTCCCGGACCGCAAGGACCCAATCGAGATGGGTATCGAGCAGCGTATGGGCCCGGGCGCCGCCGGGGAAGCCGGGCAGAGACGGTACCACCAGTGTGCGCGACCCGGCCAGGTCATCGAGGAACGGCACCCAGCGGGGCAGACCGCCAAATCCAGTGAGAAACCCGAGTTTCCGGCCGTTCCCCTTCTGCCAGACCCGGAGCGAGAAGCCGCCTAGCCGCACAGCCGATGTCGCGGGGTCTTCCACAGCGCCCTCCGCCTTCTCAATCCGCTGCGAGCTTCGTAAGCGCCGCCCGCTGGCTCGCGGGCATGGGCCGCGGCCACCAGCGATCCTCCCACTCGGCAAACGTATCGCGAAGGCTGGGAAGAACCTGATCGGCGAAAAGCCTCGTGTTATAGCGGCACAACTCCTTATCCATGTTGCCGAATTGCAGCAGCAACATCAGATGGCCCACATTCAAATCATACGCAACGACACGCAATTGCTCGGCGACTTCGCCGGGGGAGCCGACAATGACGTAACCATTCTCCACGATGGAATTCATATCACGTGCAACTGATTGCATCCGGGTCCCAGTGGTGGAACCGAGCGGCCCGCCCGCCGCCTGCTGCACTTGGCTCTGCAAGCCAGCACGCTGGCTTGCCTCGGTCACGTAACCTGGCGGGTTCGCGAAACGTGGATCGACATGCAGGCAGCGGCCGTAGAAATACTCCGCCGCCTCGCCATAGAGATCCATCGCATGCTGCCGGCTTTCGCCGACACCTACGAATTGCAGGAACCCGGCGCGATAAGGGTTACGATCCTTGCCGAGCCGGGCCATTTCTTTCCAAAACCCCGTCATGGTCTGCTGCCCGGCTTTGTAGCCGTAGTATGAGAGGTAGCAGTACACGTAATCCATCTCCGCGCACCAGTGCCAGGTCTCGACGGAGCCGCCGCCCGGGACCCAAACTGGCGGGTGCGGGCGTTGCACGGGGCGCGGCCAGATATTCACGTAGCGCTGCTGATTGAACCGGCCATTGAAAGCAAATGGGTCTTTTTCCGTCCAGGCACGCATGACCAGATCATGGGCTTCGCGGTAACGGTCGCGCAGCAGGCTCGGGTTTTGGCCATAAGCGAAGCACGTATCCATGGGCGTGCCGACGGGAAAGCCGGCGATGAGCCTTCCGCCGCTGATACAATCAATCATCGCAAATTCTTCAGCCACCCGCGTCGCTGGGTTATAGAGTGCGAGTGAATTTCCCATCACGCAGATTGCGGCGTCCCTGGTGCGGCGGGCGAGGGCGGACGCGATCAGATTAGGTGACGGCATCAGCCCGTAGCCGTTGGAATGATGCTCATTGACGCAGACCGCATCGAATCCGCACGCGGCGGCATATTCAAGCTCGTCCATGAAGTCGTTGTACATTCGATGGATGCGTTTCGGGTCGCACAAAGATGAATGGATATCGACCCAGACCGACGGATGTTTCTCACGGAAATCATCCGGCAGCTCGGTATACGGCATCAGATGAAACCACATGAGCTTCATGGCTACGCTGCCTCCCGTGGGTCGTGCCTACTGGAAACGGTATCGAATCAGGTGCTTGATAATGCCTCGACTCTGGTGGCCGGCTCCGGGTCTATGCCTGGATGTTGCGGCCACTAGCGCCCTCGGCTAGTGCCGAAAAGCCGCTGAAGGCCGAAACCCAGCCTGGCCCAAGTCTCGCAGGATCACAGCTAACCCGAGATTCCTGCCTGTAGTGTCGCTTCCCGAAAGCGCGCATGTCAACTATCGGGTCCTGGCAGTAGTCCGACTGAGTCAGAAACCCAGATAGCTCGCGACTCGGCAGCGTTGGCTATTCTTAGAGGCTCGCTTTCAGCATTCGAGGGCTGGGATGAATCCTGAGGGCGCAAAGCAGCCACGCGAGGTTTTCCGCCTATGTCGCGGGCCTTGCCAGTGTGATCGGACACGCCGACCGGGCGAAGCCATTGCGCGATTATTATGCCGGGTTGCTGATGCCCTGCGCGCGCAAGAGCGTCGAACCGATCGCGGCAATAACCGCGCCGCAGCGAACCACGGCTCAGCACCAATCGCTATTGCATTTTGTCGGCCAAGCGGGCTAGTCCTATGAGGCCGTGCTGGCCAAGGTGCGCGAGATGGCGCTGCCGGCGCTCGAGCAGCACGGGCCGATTCAAACCTGGATCATCGACGACACCGCCTTCCCCAAGAAGGGCAAACACTCGGTCGGAGTGGCGCGACAATATTGCGGCCAGCTCGGCAAACAGGACAAATGCCAGGTCGCGGTGTCGCTGTCGCTGGCCAGCGCGCATGCCAGCCTGCCGGTGGCGTATCGCTTGTATTTGCCGCAATCGTGGGCGTGGGACGCGGTGCGCCGCGAGCAGGCGGGCGTACCTGCGGAGATTACCTTTAAAACCAAAACTGAAATCGCGCGCGATCAGATCCGCGCCGCCTATGCGGCGTGTCTGCCGCGCGCGCGCCTGTGCTGATGGACGCGGGCTATGGTGCGGATAGCGCGCTGCGGGCCGCGGTGGCGGCACTTGGGCTGCCGTACGTCGCCGGCATCCTCTCGTCCGCCACGGTTTGGCCGCCCGCGCCGGCCCCTTGCCGCCCAAGGCCTGGACGCCGGGTCGCGGGTGGCCGGCCAAGGTTTTGCGCCGCGATGCCGCGCACCAGCCCGTCACGGTCAAGAAGCTTGCCTTGCCTTCGGCCAAGTCCTGGCGCACCCTCACCTGGCGCGAGGGAAGCAATGCGCCGCTCCGATCGCGCTTTGCCCGGCTGCGCCATTCGCCCGGCAGCGCGACTTCGAGCGCAGCGATCCCTGGCCGGAAGAGTGGCTCCTCATCGAGTGGCCGAAGGGCGAAGCAGAGCCGACGAAATACTGGCTTTCCAGCCTGCCAAAGGACATCAGCTTCCGCCGCCTGCTCGGTCTGGCCAAATTGCGCTCGCGCATCGAGCGCGACTATCAGGAGCTGAAACAGGAGATCGGGCTTGGGCATTTCGAAGGGCGCGGCTGGGCAGGCTTCCACCACCACGCCACGCTCTGCATCGCGGCTTAAGGCTTCCTGATCTGCGAACGCGAAGCGATTCCCCCCCTCGGGACGCCTGCCGCCGGGCGCCGCCAAACGCCTCGCCTTCCGAAGGTGCCGACCCTGCGGCGCCGCCGCTCAGGACCGAGCGTCATGTCTCGAACGCATTGCCACGGTGCGGCGCAGGCTGGCCGCCGCCATCGTGCGGCGCCTAAACGACCGCGCGCAGGACAATTGGGAACCATTATTCGCCGTAGCCTCGCTTGCGGGTGGACATTGGCCCGCGCGGGTGGACGCCGCTGCTATCAGTTATCGGGCGCCGCAGATCGCAACGCCGGCATTGTAGAAAAGCTGCTAGCCGACATACGTGAGATCGTCGAAGCTCCACGGCATCACGCTGTAGATCAGTGGCGCGCATGGGTCGCAGCCGGCCGCGCCGGGCTGCGCCCACCGCGGCTGACCCGTGCGCAGAGACCCGCCAAGATCCGGACAGCGGATCTGATGCTCCGTTTGTTCTGTATGGCCCACCGGCCCTGGCAGGAAGCCAATCGGGCAAAGCCTATAACCGAGCGATGGTTGAGCAACCGGCTGCGCGGGCTGGACGTAAATCCGGCTCTTGATCGGGGTGCCAGAGTGGGATTTCGGCGAGCACGGCGAGCCGACCCCGAGAACCGGCTACTTCGGGCCTGGCAAGCAGGCCCGCCAGCTACCGCAGAGGCGCACCTACACGATCTCCGATTTGCGCGCCGCTTGGAAACGATGCCTCTAAAAGTGCTGAAAAGGCGCCCTTCTGGGCTGATGTGAAGGGTGTGACGGTTGTGACGGTTTCGCGGGGGATAGGGGTGCATGGTATACAACTTGCTGGTTTAGATCATTATTCGAGGACAGGTCACTCGTCATCGGCGTCGGCGCGGCTGGACACCGGAACGGACAGCATTCTCCATTATCTCGTCTCCAATGTTACTTGGCTCTGGAAGTCGTTGCATCTGGACCGAGTTCAGCACCAGCCTGCTCAAGGGCACGTAAAGGAATCTCGGCCGGAGCCGGAGGAGCACAGGACCCTTACGGGGCGGCAAGGCACGCCAGCCTAGAGGGAGGCGTGTCTCCTACGGACAGCGCCGCCTAAGCAACGAAATGTTCCAAGCGGATCGGCAATTGACGGAGCCGTTTGCCAGTGGCGTGGAACACGGCATTGGCGACCGCCGCGTTGGTCCCGACATTGCCGAGTTCCCCTATGCCCTTCACGCCTGCCGGATTGACCTCGTGATCCACCTCCGTCAGCAGGATGACCTCCACCTGCTGGACATCAGCATTCACCGGAACGAAATAGTCCTGGAGGTCGCGGTTGATCGTGCGCGCAGTGCGCTCGTCAATCTCGGTGGCTTCGAACAGTGCCGCGCTCATGCCCCAGATCAGGCCGCCCATGAGCTGGCTGCGGGCTGTGCGCGTGTTCATGATGCGCCCGGCCGCGAAGGCGCCTACCAGCCGCGGGATGCGGATCTCTCGGGTGCGGCTATTGATCCGCACCTCCACGAATTCGGCCCCGTAGGCATATTTGGCCTTCTTCCCCTCGGGGCCGCCTGTCATCGTGAGCTTGCCTTGATAGAGCTTCTGCACCGCATCGTGCGGCCCTCCATCCGGGATGAACTCGGCATATTCCTCGACCGCCCCGGCCCCGAGCAGCGCGAACACGTCGGGCAGTTTCTGCGCGGCGCCATCCTTCGCCACTAGCGCGCCATTGCGGATCGCGAGATCGGCGGGGTTTCTGCCAGCCAGCGGGCCGTTGTTGGAGGCCACGGCGGCACGGAACAGCCGCTCCTGGATCTGCTGGCACGCCTTCAGGACAGCGGAACACACGCTTGCCGTGCTGTTGGAGCCGCCCGAAACCGGCGCTGGCGGAAGCTCGGTGTCGCCCATCTCCACCTTGACCTTATCGAAGCTGACGCCGAGCTGCTCTGCGGCCATTTGGCCGGCCACGGTGCGGATTCCGGTGCCGAGCTCCTGTGACGCACTCTGCACCAGCACGTCACCATCCGCGCGCAGCCGCACCCGGGCGGTTGCCGGCGCTATGTGGGTTGGATAGACGGCCGTGGCGCACCCCATGCCAATCAGCCAATCGCCGTGCCGCATTGAGCCGGGCTTGGGATTGCGCGCGGACCAGTTGAACGCTTGGGCGGCCTGGTCGTAGCAGGCCATCAGGTGGCGGCTGGTGAAGGGCTTGCCGTGGATCGGCTCCCTGTCCGTATCGTTGACCCGGCGGAGCTCCACTGGATCCATGCCGAGCTTGTACGCCAGCTCGTCAAGTGCGCTTTCCACCGCGAACACATAGGGAACCTCGGGCGGGGAGCGCATATACGCGGGTGTCTGCCGGTCGGCCTTCACCAGCTGCACGTCGCTAGCCACCGAGCCATAGCCGTAGAGCCGCGTCGTCGTCTCCGTGCCTGCAACGGCGTAATTGTCAATGCGCGAGGTCAGCTCCCAGCCTTCGTGGCTGAAGGCAGTGATCTTGCCATCCGGAGTCGCCCCGATCCGGATGCGCTGCCGGGTGGGCGCGCGATACGGCATGGTTGTGTAGGCCTGCTCCCGGCTCACGACGCAGCGCACGGGACGATTGAGACGACGGGCGGCAAGCGCCACAATGGCGGTTCGTGGCGTGCTCGGCCCCTTCGAGCCGAAGCCGCCGCCGACATAGGGTGCGATGACCCGCACATCGGCCGGGTCCATCCGGAACTGACGCGCAATCTCGCCCCGTAGGCCGTACAGGCTCTGCGTCGGCTCGCAAATCGTGAGCTGCTTGCCTGTCCAATAGGCCGTGGTCGAGAACAACTCGATCGGATTGTGGGTCTGGGTCGGCGTCCGGTACTCGGCTTCCAGCTTCACCGGCGCGGACTGGAATGCGCCGTCGAAATCGCCGGCCGAGGGGTTTTCCTTCGGGCGCTGCGCATGGCCCTTGGCCGGAATGGTTTCGGTGCCCGCAGAACCGAAGTGCCCGCTTGGGTGCTGCTCCTCGTACTCGGCCTTGACCTTTCGGGCGGCGTCCTGCGCCGCCTCGAACGTGTCGGCCACGACAAGCGCCATAATCTGGCCGTCATGCCAGATCGTGCGGTCATGCAATGGACCGAGCGAGGTATACGCGCTGCCGAATTGCGGTTTTTCGATGCCCGTCATGTCGCCATAGCTGACGATGTCGAGGACGCCGGGCGTCGCTTTCGCCGCCTCGAAGTCGATCGAGCGTACCTGCCCACGGGCGATGTCGCTCGTCACCAATACGCCGTAGGCCAGGTTGCTGAGCGGAATGTCGGCGGCATAGCGTGCCCCGCCGGTCACTTTCAGCCGCGCATCGATGCGCGGCTCGGGCTGGCCTTGGTTGGCCTTGGGCTGCGGTGCTGCGGTGCTCATCTCACACCTTCATCGCCTTGGTTTCGAGCAATGCGCGTACGATCGTTTGTTTGCCGAGCGGCACCTTGAAAGCGTTGTGCTGCCGCGTGCTCGCGTTCGCGAAAGCGGCTTGAGCGGCCTGCGCTGCCGTGTTTTCGTCCAGCGGCTTGCCCCGGAGCGCCGCCTCGGCCTCATGCGCGCGCCAGGGTATGGTCGCGACCCCGCCGAGCGCAATCC
Organism: Acetobacteraceae bacterium; assembly: GCA_019237355.1. Classification (GTDB taxonomy): domain Bacteria; phylum Pseudomonadota; class Alphaproteobacteria; order Acetobacterales; family Acetobacteraceae; genus JAFAHH01. The sequence continues at coordinate 19,165 of JAFAHH010000170.1, forward strand.
GCGCCTCCCTGACCCTATCGCCATCAAGGTCGAGGGCCACGGCGGCGGCCGTCAGCGCGAACTGATAGGAGTCGCGGTCGCGAATCTTGAGATAGCGCGACCGCGCCGTCCACGGCCCGGCCGGGACATTGATGAACAGGATCAGCTCTCCGGGTTCCAGCACCGTTTCCACATTGGGCGTGCTGCCCGGTTGCTGGTGCAGATCGGCGACCTTGATAGTGCGGCCACCATTGGCCCCCATCGTCTCCACCGTCGCGTCAAGTGCGATCAGTGCCTGGGCGAAATCACCCGCGTAAGCCGCGATGCAATCCGGGCTGGTCCCCAGTATTGCGTGCTGGCGGTTGAAGCCGTCCAGCGCCGAGCAGCCGGCGCCCGGCTGGCGCTTGTTGCAGGCCCATGAGGTTTCGCGGAAATACTCGCACCGCGTACGCTGGAGCACATTCCCGCCAAGGCTCGCCATGTTGCGGATTTGCCGGCTCGCGGCGAGCTTCAGCGTGTCATGGATCACCGGATACTGGCTCTTGATGACCGGATGGTCTTCGGCCTGCGCCATGCGGACCAGCGCGCCGAGGCGCAGCCCTTGCGCGCCAGCCTCCATGCGGCCGTAGCGCGCGGCCGGAAGCCGGTTGATGTCGACGAGGATCTCGGGCCGCATGACATCGAGCGCCATGTAGTCCGTCATGTTCGTGCCGCCAGCAATGAACTGGCCGGGCGCCCGAACAGGGGGAGTGTTCGGCCGCCCTGGGGCGGCGCTGACTGCCTGGATCGCGGCTTCAACGCTCTCCGGGCGGCGATAGGCAAAGCGTTGCATCTTAGGCCTCCTTCATCCCCGCCTTCGCCTGGTTGATGGCGGCAACGATGTTCGGATAGGCAGCGCAGCGGCAGAGATTGCCGCTCATGTATTCGCGGATATCCGCATCGGTGCCGGCATGGCCCTCATGCACGCACGCGATCGCCGACATGATCTGGCCGGGAGTGCAATAGCCGCACTGGAACGCGTCGTGGTCGATAAAGGCCTGCTGCATCGGGTGCAGCTCGCCCCCAGGCTTGGCTAGGCCCTCGATCGTGGTGATCTCATGGCCTTCAGCCATAACGGCGAAGGTGAGGCACGAAAGCACCCGGTGGCCATCGACATGGACCGTACAGGCTCCGCATTGGCCATGCCCGCATCCCTTCTTTGTCCCTGTAAGGCCAATATGTTCACGAAGCACATCAAGCAGGGTTGTGCGCGGGTCGAGGT
>JAFAHH010000260.1 GCA_019237355.1 Acetobacteraceae bacterium
GCGATGCAAGCGGCCAGACCCGCCGCGCAGATCAGGCAGGCGCCCGCGACGTGCCAGATGCGCTCGCCCGTCATGTCCGAATGCCGCCCCCACCAGATCATCGCGAAAGCCGCGAAAACGAATGGAATGGCCGTGATCCAGCCGGTCATCTCGGTCGAGACGCCGAACGCCTTCACGATCTGTGGTAGAAAGATCAGCAGCCCATAGTTCGATACGTTCTGCCCGAAATAGACGAGCGTAAGCCACCATACCCGGGGATTGCGCAATGTCTCGCCCAATTCGTAACGGTGCACCGATTCGCGCTGCGCCCGCTCCGATTCGATTCGCGCCTCCAGCCACTCGCGCTGATCCGCCCGGAGCCAAGTCGCCTGCCGCGGGTGATCCGTCAGCCATCCCAGCACGACAAAGCCCATGATCACGGGCGGCAGCGCCTCCATGATGAACAGCCATTGCCAGCCCTGCAGGCCGAGCAGGCCGTCCATCCCTAGCAAATAGGCCGAGACGATTGGTCCGATGATGAGCGAGATCACGCTCGCCGACTGGAAGATGCCCACCATGCGGGCGCGGTAATAAGAGGGGAACCACCATGTCATGTAGAGAATGATGCCGGGATAGAATCCCGCCTCGGCGAGGCCGAGCAGGAACCGCACGCCATGGAAGCTCCACTCGCCCCAGACAAAAGCGGTAAGACCCGAGATGATCCCCCAGGTGATCAGGATGCGTGCGATCCAGCGCCGCGCCCCGACCTTTTCGAGGATAAGGTTGCTCGGCACCTCGGCGATAAAGTAGCCGATGAAGAACACGCCGGCACCGAAGCCGAATACCGCCTCGGTGAAGCCGAGCGCCTGCTTCATGGTGAGCCCGGCGAACCCGACATTCACCCGGTCGAGATAGGCGCAGAAATAGCCGAGCATGAGCAAGGGCAGCAGCCGCCGGGCCACACGCGGGATAGTCTCGCGCTCCAAGGGCTCGATATGCCTGTCCGCCTGGATGGCCCGAACCTGCATGGCAATCCTCCCCGCGCTTTGATTGCGATCCTACGACTAATCGGCCAGCGCGGAACCTCGCTTGACGACCCCGAGAAGCTCACGGGAATCGGGGTCTACCACCGGTAGCTCGCCCGAGGGCTCTCTGTTTAGCCCGACCAGCGCCTCCGCCTCAGGCAAACGCGCGTCGAGGGGTTCAGTTCGCACCATCAGGTCGCAGGCAGCGGCAGTAGACAAAACCGGCGTCAGCGGATTCGGGTTTGCGAGAGCCTGAACCGGGATCCGCCCGGCCAGTCTTGCCTGGTCGTCGAGGACGTAAAGGCAGTTCAGCTGGCCGCCGGCCCTTGCGAACCTCTCGAGTACTTCGGGATAACTTGCGGCAGCCGAGATCACCTCAAACCCCTGCCCCACCCGATAATCAAACGCCGGCGAGAATCCGAGGGGTTTTGTTGCGGCTGCTCGTTTTCCAGTATGGATTCGCCCGGAATAAATTGACCGCGGGTCCAGCCGCCGCGCCGTTACAGCGGCGCCAGCCACCGCGAATAGAATCGGGGCAAGAAGAACGGCCGAGTGACGGGTAAGTTCGATGAGCAGCACGACCGCGGCAATCGGCGACTGCATGCTGGCGGCCAGCACCGCACTTGCGCCGATCACGACATAGTTTTCCGGAGCAGCACCCGGCCAGAACAAGGACCAGGCCTGGCCGAGAAGTCCTCCTAGCAGCGCTCCAAAGGTGATTGTCGGTGTGAATAGGCCTCCCGGGGCGCCGCTGCCGAGGCAGGCGGCAGTAACCAAAGGCTTGAGGATCATCAGGGCAAGTAAAAGGGGAAGCCCAAGCCTGGCTGATAAAGCGAGATCGACAACATCTTTCCCATTTCCAAGCAACTGCGGATAAAAAGCGGAGAGCACGCCAAGGCCGCCGAGCACGGGAACCGGCAGGGCCATCGCGATGCTCCTCTTCGGCCTCAGTCCTTCCGCGAAAACGACCGACCTTATCCAAAGGACCGAAGCCAGCCCGGCAACAGGGCCGAAGCCCACAGACCAGATCAGTTGCGAAGCAGTAACGGAATAGTCTCCAATCGTGTACGTAGGCTGGTCGGGTAACATGGTCCAGGCGATGACGGTGGCGATGACTGAGCTTGCCAGCGCCGGCGGGATCAATGGCAAAGCCAGCGTCCCAAGCAGGACTTCCAAGGAAAACAACGCGCCCCCTAAAGGCACGTCGTACACTGCTCCCATTCCCGCTCCCGTGCCGCAAGCCACCAGCAACCGGGATTCAGCCGACGACAATTTCACTCGGCGGGATAACCAACTCGCGATGGCTGCTCCGGTCTGCTTAGGTGCGCTTTCGCGGCCGAGAGACGTGCCCATACCGATGATCGTGACCGACAACATGGCTTGGGCAACCGTTTTCCATTCCGAGATTAGGCCGGAATGAAACCAAATGCGCTCGTTTACCTCGCCAGCACCACTGCCCGGGGAGCGCTTCAGCAGGAATACACCAGCGGCCGTAACCACCCCTGCGATCGCCATAACGATAGCGCGGCGAGATACCGGTGCATGTTCGACGCCATCCAGGAACATTCCGGACTGATAGCTGTAGCAGAGATGTTCCACCACCTGCAGCAGCTTCATCAACGCCCCAGCCCCGAGGCCCGCGCCGATACCGGTCAGCACCACCAAGGCCCAGAAGCGGGGCGAAAATCCAGCAAATCGATGGTGCGCGGGATCGTTCGGTAACGCGAAGCCTCCAAGCGTGCCAGCCAAGGTCTGGGTCCCTCCCGCTGGCCATAATCCCAGACTCTTTACGCTCAGAATAGTCCTGGTGGGGAAAAGAGCATTCGCCCTGGTGGATCCCACTCCGCTAAAGCCAGACCGAGCCCGATTACCCCGCGATCATCGTGGCACGCCCCACCGTCGGCTGATGAGGCCAGTTTCAGCCTAAGCGGGGCGAGCCATTCCTAGAGCGTATCATCTAGACCAGCGGCTGTTGAAGCCGCATTGTTTCAATCCGTCAGAGTGATGCTGACCCCCGAGCCCGAGAGATTGAGACCCAGGCCTTGCGTGGTCGAGTCCAACTCGATCACGACTCCATACTGGTTGCGCATATAAGAAACACTGCCGCCGCCGGCGACCGTCGCGCCTGCACTAGCCGCAACGTAGTTCCCGTTAAAGTCCTCCAATTTGGGCAAGTTATAAACGACGCCGGTTGCGGTGTATCCGGTCGCGCCCACGTTGATCACCGAGAGGCCACGCACGGTGAATTGGTGCTGGCGCCCTTTGTAGACGAGCGTGCCGTTGCCCCAAGAAAAGCCGATGCCGGCGGCAACGCTACCACCCGAGAGCGTGACTGTGCCGTCTGGTGATGATGACCTCGGCGGCGCGGATGTTTGTGCCCGGCCAGATGAGGGTACAGCCCACATCAAGGCTGTGGCGGCGAGAACGAGTGGGAATAAGGCGGCCGTACGTCGGGTCATGAGATCGGATCCTGGTGCAGGGAGGGGAGAGGGCCGTCCGGCGGGAACCGGGGCGGCCTGCTCTCCAAGCCCGAGAACAGATGGCGGGACTCGACGGCCCCGAACATTTGCCAGCATAGCTGCATGTGGCGGGCGAGAACAGTGGCCGAAGAAAAAGCCAGACCACCAAGAGGTTGGCGGAGCCCTACACTAATCAGTAGGAGCCCTACACTTCAGTATCGGAAACTGTAATCCTTCGTCCGTTGCTGGTTTCTGAACGACAAGCCGTAATCCGCTGGATATCTCCTTGCTTCATAGCTCGGTCATACTTACCAACCTTCTTCGGCCGGCGCGTATTGGGGCGGGGCTTTGCCCACCGCCCTTACCACCTTCGGGTACCGAGTTCCGGGGGTTTTCTCTCCCCGCCCGATCACCTCAACCTCAAAGCGCCAATCATCGCCGTAATCGAACATGAACTGCATCTTCGAGCCAATCTCGGGGAAGGCCTGAATCACCTTGGTCCTCTTGACGCCCGGCCCTTCGTTCAGCCCCTTAAGGTCGGCGAAGAGTTCATACCGCACCGCCGAGTCGAAGATGTGATCCCCAAGCGCGCTGTAAAAACCAAAGGCGTGATCGAGTTCGAACCCAAAGGCGTCGGTAATGGCGGCGGCGAGATTATAGAGCGACTTGCCGCTCTCGATCTCGATATCCCGGTAGATCCGCGGTTCGAATCGGATGCGGAAGATATGGGTACTCGCGCGGGACATGCAGGGCCTCGTGTCCGGATTCGTTTGGCATTATAGAACCATTCAGCTTGGGTGTGCGAGCCGATTTTAAGGCGTGGAATCGCCGCGCATCCACTCGAGCGCAGGCCCCTCGTTTTTGATGCTGCCTCCAGCGATCTCCGTTCTATGCGTGAACAAGCGGGCAGCCGCCTCGCTCATGGGCCGCAACAGCTGATCCCCGGGCATTGTGCTGAGCAGCTTATAAAAATCGAACCGGTGCGCCGATTCGGCCGGTGTTGATCATTGCGCCCGCCGATCCGGATCGGGCGGCTCGTGGGCTGGGCCCGCGCGCGCCAGCTACCCGCGGGGGACGCTGCGCCAGCCCGATGGTCTGCCGCCGGGTCAGATGGCCATTCGCACCTACTACTGCGCCCGTGACGCGACCGGAAAAAACCCGCTCGCGTACTGCACGTCCTTGGCCTTGTTCAGAAAGTAACTGTACTGCGAAGGCAGTAAGTCATATGGCGCGGGCTCACCCAGCATGAGGGCTGCATAAAGCGGCCAGTGCGGATTGGCGAGCGCTGGCCGGCCGACCATCAGCAAGTCGATCTGACCGGTATGAATGATTTCATCGGCAAAGACCGGATCGCTTAGGTTCCAACTCACGGCCGTCTGCACCCCAGTCTCTCGCCGGATTCGGGTGGCGGATGGAACCATGAACCCGCGATCGCCCCAGGGCACGGAAGCCGAGTCGGTATTCATTCCCATGCTGATATCCACCAGATCGAGGCCGTGTTGCGCGAGCGACCGCACGAGCGCAATCGAATCCTCCAACGTGTGACTTTCGGGGTGGAAATCCAGCGCGCCGATGCGCATGGTCATCGGCAGCCGCTCGGGCCAGACATTCCGCACGGCATCGAAGGTTTCAATCAGAAACCGCGCCCGATTTTCGGCGCTGCCGCCATAGTCATCGGTGCGGTCATTGGCAATTGGGGAAAAGAAGCTCGCGCCCAGAAAGCCGTGGGCATAGTGCATCTCCAGCCACTCGAACCCAGCATCGAGGGCACGCCGCGCCGCATCGCTATATTTACGGTGTACCGCGCGGATATCCTCGCGGGTCATGGCACGGGCGGGGCGCGGGATGCGGCCCCCATACGGGATCTCCGATGGACCGATCGATTCCCAGCCCTCAGGATGGTCCTCAGGGAGTTGCTCATATCCTTCCCAGGGGCGCTTAAGGCTACCCTTGCGGCCAGAATGCCCAAGTTGAA
>JAFAHH010000442.1 GCA_019237355.1 Acetobacteraceae bacterium
CAATCCACACCGGTTGTGAAGCTGCGACCGTTGACTAGGACGTTACCGACGGCGATCCCGATCAGGGCCCCGATCACGCAGTGCGAGCTCGAGTTCGGAATGCCGAACCCACCAGGTGAAAACGTTCCAAGCCAGCGCGGTTGCGAACAGCGCCACTAGCATCGCGACGGCCGGGCTGCCGCTCGGCGGCGAGAGCACATCGGCTGGGAGCAGTTGGACAAGCGCGTAGGCGACCGCGATGCCGCCTACGACAACCCCGACAAAGTTCATGATACAAACGCCAGCACGAGCAGGAAGTTGGACGCAAGGAGGGCGAAAGCCAAGCCCAAAGAAGGCGATCGTTCAGCATGCAACGCGTTCTGGCCGGCCCTTCGGCGGCTGTCTTGGCGTTTTGCGTTGTCAAAAAAGCTTCATGGCAGCGGCCCGACTTGGCACTTCCATGCGCCCCTATCGCTTATGGAGAGAGAGCGGCCCTGCTCTCCTCGGACCGGTTCCCCTTGGCAGGCCCGGCACACGGCAATTGCCCACAAGCCAGCTAAGCCAAGCTCCAAGAATGTACCACGATATCGAACCCTTCGGCTGGTGTCGGTGGCTCGAAGTAGCGACTCAGCTGCTCAAACTCGGCTTGGCTGACCCTGTACTCGTGCGTGCCTCCGGTGTTGCGCGCCGACAGCCGTTGAAGGCAGATCTCGTCGGGCACGTTCAGCAAATGCAGCTTGTGCGATGCGCCGGCCGCCTCGAAAACGCCCCGCATCCAGGCACGGCTCTTGACGGTGTTGGCCGGCCAATCGAGCACGACCGAAAAGCCGGCGCGCAAGAGCTCGACCAGGTGCGGCCCCATGGCGGCGCGCAGTCGCGGCAGGAGGCGGACCAAGTCGTCAATGGTTTTCAACTCATCTCGATAAAGTTTTGAGGTCCAATGATCCATGGTGATGACGAGCACTGATGGTGCCCGCGCCAGCTCGGCGCAAAGCGTGGACTTGCCGCTCGCGACTTTGCCGCACACCATGTGCAGCACGGGGGTAACATGAGACATGTCGTAAGCCTTCATGGGAGCGCTCGAACGGAGCGCCGGTTGCACTCGTGCGTTGACCCGGCCTGAAGCGTCAGGCCGGGAAGCTAATTCGCCCGGTGCGGTGCACGAAGGTCATGCATGTTGGATTAGCATCCGAATCGAGCCCGCGCCAGCAAAAACAACCGGAGATATGCCCTGAGGGCGTCAGCCACGGGCCGGCGGGCCGTGGGTTCGGCGCCCCGCCGATGGGCGCGGGCTGCGCGCTTGACGGTAGTCAGGGCATGAAGCCAGTCAGCTTGTTCTCAACAACGAACCGGTCGAGGTTCTCGGCCGTTACGATCTCGTGCCCCGTGTCTACCCGGGGTGGTACCGGCCCTCCTTTCGCGGCGGCAATGGCCGTTTTGATCCCCTCATACCCCTGCCGATAGAGCATTTGCGCGACATCGGCTTGGATCCAGCCGGTCTTCAACAACTGCAGTGCATTCGGGGCGCCATCGAAACCGATAACCCGAACCTTTCCCTTCTCATATTGCAAAGAGCGCAGGGCTGCAACCGATCCGAGCGTCCCGTCATCCCAGGCATTGGCGATCGCGGCTACATTCGGGTGGGCCTTTAACTCCTGAGTGACGCCCGTTTCCGCCTGATCCGAATTCCAATCAGTGTACACTTCGCGCACGACTGCATTCGGTTTTAGCTCGCGCAGGCGGTCGATGAAGCCGCGACGCCTTTCGCGGCCGGTCGATTGGCTGAGGCTGCCGTCGACCAAGATGATTTCATCGGCATCTCCAATGGCCGACGCAACCCATTCGGCCTGCGCACGCGCGGCTGCGATGTTGTCGGTTCCAACATAACTCTTCGCCGAGGCGTCGTCGATTGCAGTGTCGACGGCAACGAAGGGAACCCCGCGCGCGGTCGCACGCTGGACAATGGGGATCACGCCGGTCGAATCGACCGGGGCGATGGCGATCGCCTTTGCGCCTTCTGATATAACCCGCTCGATAGCGTATACCTGACCGGCCAGAGCGCCTTGACCGGTGGGACCGGCAATGATCAGCCGCACGTTCGCTGCTTTAGCGGCGTCCTCGGCGCCCTTATTGATCAAGACCCACCCCTGATTCGTGGCCGATTTCGTCACGTAGCCAATTACCAGCGGGGTCTGTGCTGGAACCGCAATAGCGAGCAACACGGCCAGCAGGGCGGTAACCGAGCACGCAACAATGATACCCGATACGCCTCTCACGTCACTCCTCCCCTACCCGCCGGTTGTTCTTACGTCATTGCTGACGAGTTCTCAGTGCCATCGGCGCGCAACGCAAGCGAGAACGAAATCGGAACGCCGCGAGGTCGTCAGTGCACCATACGTAATAGCACTTGCATCGCGACTGGAAGCGCTCCAGGCGTTGCTTTCCATAGCATCGGTGGTGTACCGCGCTGGCGCGATGGAAACCCGAGCACGCAATTCCAGTCAAGCGCGATCTTGCGTCCACAGTGTGGCGCTCAGCCGGGTATTCCTCAATCGCAGCGCGTTGCCCACGACCGAGACGGAACTTAAGGACATCGCGAGCGCGGCCAGAACTGGGCTCAGCAAAATGCCGAAAGCCGGATAAAGCACCCCTGCCGCGATCGGCACCCCAGCGGTGTTGTAGATGAAAGCGAAGAACAGGTTTTGCCGGATGTTGCGCATCGTTGCCCGGCTCAGCGCTCGGGCCCGGGTAATCCCGGCGAGGTCGCCCTTTATCAGCGTGACAGCAGCGCTTTGAATGGCAATATCGGTGCCGCTCCCCATGGCAATGCCGATATCAGCGGCAGCCAGGGCGGGCGCATCGTTCACGCCATCGCCCGCCATGGCCACCACGCGACCCTCTGCTCGCAGCCGGTTCACGATCCGGTTCTTATCTTCGGGCAAGACTTCGGCGTAGAAGGCGGCGATATGCAGGCGGCGCGCGATCGCCTCGGCGGTCGCGTGATGATCGCCCGTCATCATAATGATCTGGACGCCGTCGGCCTGGAGTTCTTGCAGTGCGGCTGGTGTTGTGGCTTTGACCGGGTCGGCGATGGCAAGCATGCCGGCGAGAGCATTGTCGACAGCCATGTACAGTACCGTCGCGCCCTCGCGCCGCCACCGGACCGCCTGCTCGCCGAATTCGCCCAATCCCGCCCCAAGCTCACCCATGAGCGCGGAATTGCCGAGCGCGACGCTTCGGCCACCAACGGTCCCGATTACGCCCTTTCCGGTCAGGGATCTAAAATCGTCCGCGTCCTGAATGTTAAGGTCGCGCTCCTGGGTTGCAGCGACAATGGAAGCGGCCAGGGGATGCTCGCTCCCGCGCTCTATACTGGCGGCGAGTGTAAGGAGATCGGCTTCGGAACGGCCCGAAGCGGGTACCATGGCAACGACCCTTGGCTTGCCTTCGGTCAAGGTGCCCGTCTTGTCGACGACCAGCGTGTCTACCCTCTCCAGCCGCTCCAATGCTTCCGCGGACTTGATCAGCACACCAGCCGCGGCGCCCCTCCCGACCCCCACCATGATGGACATCGGGGTGGCCAGGCCCAAGGCACAGGGGCATGCAATAATCAGCACGGAGACAGCGGCTATCAAAGCGTAGCCCAGCGCCGGCGGCGGCCCCCAGACCGCCCAACCGATGAACGCCAGGATTGCGACCGCGACGACTGCCGGTACGAACCAACCCGCAACCCGATCCGCAACGCGCTGGATCGGGGCGCGGGAGCGCTGGGCCTCCGCTACCATAGCGACGATCCGGGCCAGCATCGTATCGGAACCAACTTTTTCGGCGCGCATTACCAGAGCACCGGCGCCGTTCACCGTGCCGCCGATGATTCTGTCGCCGGGCCGTTTCTCGGTCGGCAGCGATTCACCTGTCACCAGCGACTCGTCAACACTGCTCTGGCCCTGAATGACGACGCCATCCCCCGGCACCGCCTCGCCGGGCCGCACGCGCAATTGGTCGCCCACCTTGACGGTATCCAGTGGGATCTCCTGATCCTCCCCGCCTGGGCCGATGCGGCGCGCGGCCTTCGGCGCGAGAGTCAGCAGGGCACGAATGGCACCTCCCGTTCGCTCGCGGGCGCGCAGTTCCAGGACCTGCCCGAGCAAGACCAACACCGTGATCACCCCGGCCGCTTCGAAATATACCGCGACCCGGCCGTGCTCGTCTTGGAAGCCGGGCGGGAAAATGCCGGGCGCCGCGGCCGCGGCAGCGCTGTAGAGATAAGCGACACCGGTGCCCAACGCGACGAGCGTGAACATGTTGAGGCTGCCCTGGACGAGCGAGGCCCAGCCGCGCTGGAAGAAGGGCGAGCCTGCCCACAATACGATGGGTGTCGCAACCCCGAATTGGACCCAATTGAACCACCCGGGCGGCAAGCGCCAGTTCAGGCCAGCGCCCAAATGCTCACCCATTTCGAGCACCGCCAACGGGATGGCGAGCGCGAAGCCGATCCAGAATCGCCGGCGCATATCGATGAGTTCTGGGTTTGGCGCGGCCTCGGCGCTCGAGGTTTCGGGCTCGAGCGCCATGCCGCAGATCGGGCAGCTCCCCGGGCCGGGCCGCCTGATTTCGGGATGCATCGGGCAGGTATAAATTGCGCCGGGCGGAGTGGCTCGTTCCTCCGCGGGGGGCTCGCCGGTATCAGGCTCTAGATAGGCGGCCGGATCGGCTGCAAAGCGGTCGCGACAGCGCCCGGAGCAAAAATGGAACAGGGCGCCTTCGTGTTCGAAATGATACGGCGTCGCGGCTGGATCGGCGCGCATGCCGCAAACCGGGTCAATTGAGTCGGCCGGGCCCGTTTCGCCGGGCGGATGGGCCGGCTTGCGCCCATGCTGCCCGGCCCAGCGCTGGGCAGGAGCTAAAATCTCCTCAGGCATATTGAAACCTCCACCGGTCCAGATCCAAGCTCGGTTGCGAGCTATACCCTGAGGGGGTATTATTCAAGCATGGAAGAGCAAACAAAACGGGCGGTATCGGTTCGGCTTAGGCGCATAGAGGGCCAGGTACACGGGCTCCGCCGTATGATTGAAGAGGACCGCTACTGCGTTGACGTCCTGACCCAGATCCAAGCTGTGCGAGCAGCCCTGCATCAGGTCGAGAAGCAGATCCTCGAGAACCATCTGGCGCATTGTGTTGCGGACGCGTTTGCTTCAGGGGACCCGGCCGAGCAGCAGCAGAAGATTGGTGAACTTATCGATACGATCGGCCGGATTACGCGTTGACTGGAGTGACTTTGGTCGGCTTGACCCCGGAGGCGCCTAAAGACCCGAAACAATCGACGGAAATCTTTCCCGGATCTGCGCGTTCGCCCGAAGACCCGCACCAGCAATCGCTTCAGCGCGCCAATCACGGCACGTAGCGCGGCGGAGAGATGCCTATGACGCGGGTAGTATAAGCACAGATCGTTCAAGGGCTCGCACCAATCCTCAAGGCATCGCATCAAACGCCCCGCAGCTAAGTGGGGCTCCGCGCGCCCTTCCCAAACAAAGGCCACCCCGGCCCCGTGCGCCACTGCCTCAACCATCATCTCCTGATCATCGAGTCTCAGCGGGCCGTCCACTTCCACCGCAACACTCTCGGCGCCGCGGGAAAATTCCCAACGGAAGGAAATGCCGCTTGGGAAGTTGTATCGGATGCACAAATGCTGCTGCAGATCGTAGGGCGTGTTAGGGGCCGGCCGTTCACGGAAGTATTCGGGTGAGGCGACCACGGCCCAGCGCAGCCGCACGACTCTAGACCACTTCAAGCAAAGGTCTGAGGAAATGCCAAGTTACGCCAAACGGTCGGATTTCTGCGCAGGAAGGAGGACCTTTCGCTGGAACAATTTCATGCGCATTGGCTTGGTACCCATGCCGAACTTTGCAAGAAGCTGCCCGGACTACGGCGCTACGCGACCAACCTGATCAATCGGGAAAAGCACCCGAATGCCGGCTGGGACGGATTTCCTGAGCTATGGTTCGATTCTGTTGCAGCGCACGACGCCGCTTTCGCAAGTCCCGAAGGTCAGGTGCTGTTGGCGGATGCGACGAACTTTGCACAAGATCTCTATGGTGTCATAGTTATCGAAACCCAGCATATCTGGCCATAGGAGGGAGTGATGCCCGCGGCGACTATGCGTGCCATCGACGCTACAGCATTCAACCTAGGCGCGCTGCGCTTATCTGAACGGCCGATACCGACTCCGCGGCGGGGCGAGATCCTGGTGCGTGTTAAGGCCGTCACGCTGAACTATCGCGATCTCGCCGTGCTCTCCGGCACATATCTTCCGGACTTGCCCTTGCCCTACATCCCGGCCTCGGACGCTTGCGGCGAAGTGGCCGCGGTCGGGGAGGAAGTGACGCGGTTCAAGGTGGGCGACCGGGTGCTGCCGACCTACACGCAAGGCTGGTACGACGGCAAGCCCACGCCGGAACAGCGCGCCAAACGAACCCTGGGTGGGCCGCTTTCGGGCGTGCTCGCCGATTACATCGCCGTTCCCGCCGAAGACGCGGTCGGGGTTCCGTCGCATTTGTCAGATGTCGAGGCTGCCACGTTGCCAATCGCCGGGCTGACGGCCTGGACCGCGCTGCAGGAAGGCGGCCTCAAGCCAGGCGATACGGTGCTGCTGATGGGCACCGGCGGTGTTTCGCTATTCGCCTTGCAATTCGCCAAGCTGGCCGGGGCGGACGATCCTTCTCTCCTCAAGCGATGACAAGCTGGCGCGAGGCCGGGCGCTTGGTGCGGACACCGGGATCAATTACCGCACCAACCCCGAGTGGGACCGGGATGTCAGGCAGGCCACCAATGGACGCGGCGCGGATATCATTGTGGAGACCGGGGGAGCGACGCTGCCGCGCTTGTTGAATGCGGCTGCTTTCGGCGGATTCATCGCGGTGGTGGGCTTCGTCGCGGGTTACGAGGCGACGGTTCAGCTACGCAGCTTTATCGGACCGATGATTCGCGTCCAGGGCATCGCTGTCGGCTCACGTGCATCGTTCGAGGCGATGAACCGCGCTCTCGCCGTGAATGGGCTGAAGCCGGTGATCGACAGCACGTTCCCCCTTGCCGAAGCTGCCGCCGCGTTCCGTCACATGCAGGCGGGCGCCCATTTCGGAAAGATCGCCATAACGCTCTAACAGTCTGCTGAAAAAGGAAGGCCAGGGCTCCGCCCTGGCCCGTCATGCGTCGTGCGAAGAGCACGCTCCTCGCGTGACGAGCATGCTGTTCGCATGACGGCGCCGAAAGGCCCCGACCCCATCCGCTAAGTTATTGGATTGCAAAGGCTCTGCCTTTGCTGGGGTCCAGGGGCAAAGCCCCTGGCCTTGTTTCGTTGCTTTACGAACGACCGATTTCAACGCTTTTCCGCAGCCTGCTAGCGTCAGTTAAAGCACTCAAGGCTGCCCGATGGGGTCAGCGTGCTGATGCCTAAATCGTTCGGCCCCCATCGACTGGCATGCTCACGCCAGTGACGAATTCCGCTTCGTCGGAAACCAAATAAAGGGCGGCATTGGCGATGTCGTCCGGCTCGGACAAACGCCCCAAAGGTATCGTGGAGATGAACCGCGCCCGGTTTTCTGGCGTATCCGGCATGCCCATGAATTGCTCCAGCATCCCAGTCGCGCCAATCACAGGGCAGATGGCATTGACGCGAATCTTGTCGGGCGCCAGTTCTATGGCCATCGACTTGGTCAGCATGATTGCCGCAGCCTTGGATCCATTATACCAAGTAAGGCCTGGGCGGGGCCGAATACCCGCGGTCGATGCGATATTTAGGAACGAGCCGCCGCCCCGCTTACGGAAAATCGGCACGGCAGCGAAGGCGGCGTAATAGATCGCTTTAACATTAACGGCGTAGACGCGATCGAACGTGGTCTCATCCACCTCGAGCATCGGTCTGTTGTTATGCGTGTAGCCGGCGTTGTTGACGACACAGTCCAAATCACCGAAGGCCGAAAAGGCTTGCTGCATCATCGCCTCGACTTGGTCGCGCTTGCTGACATCAGCGGTGAACGCGCGCGCCGCCGGGCCAATCTCCCCCGCTACTTTCTCCGCCGGTGGACCATTGATATCAGCGACCAGGACGTTCGCGCCTTCTGCTGCAAACCGCCGGCACATTGCAGCCCCAAAACCGGAACCTCCGCCGGTAACGATGATCTTCTTGCCTTTGAGACGCATGGGCCTTTCTCCTCCCGTTTTTAGGTTTCGCCTTCGATCATGATCGCTAAGTTACCGTACAGCCTGAGCGCGTTTTTTCAAGCAGGATGGGGACCCCCTTCCCGCCCGCTAGGGGATCTCACTTCTCGTTGCAGTCTCATTTCGAGTGAGCGGCCACGATGGATTGCATAGAACTGCTCCATGCCGCGCCTGAAGGTGATCGGCCCCGGCGGCTTGTAATAGCAGTTCCAGCCGCCCAACCGGGCGATATCACCCAGGTCGCTCGGGCCAAGCTGTGCTTGGGATACGGGTTCTTCTGCCGCTCGGTGTTGCCTTCAAGGGTCGGAGTAAGCGCTTCGACGGTATCGATTTCCGGCTCGGTAAAACCGCTGCAGCCGGTAACTGATGCTTGCCGTCGCGTTCCTGGGTGAGCTGAATATCGATACACGCCGCCTTGGTCGCCAAGGCAGTCAGCTTCACCAGCCGATCCGCGGACGCGAGCTGACAGTCCTTCAATTGCAGGCCTTGCGACTTCATCAGGCGGAACAGTTGTTCGATCACCCATCGCGCCTGATACCATTCGACGATCTGCCAGGCTTTGGCCGAATCAGCGATTTCATGCGTGGTCAGCAGGCGCCAGTGCAGCGGCTCGACATCTCTGGGCGCGGCGACTTCCCGCACTTCAACCAGGCGCAACCGCACCGCCGCCGGCAGACTGCGATCCTGCTCATGACCCGGACGGCAGAGCTCCACCTCGCCAAATCCAGTTGCACTGTGGCTCCGGGCAGCCACAAGGATTTTCAAGACAAGCGCTGCGGCAATGGCGGCCGACCCGCGTTTTTCTGCGGGAGGGCTGCGCCCTCCGCCGGAATTCGGGGTCGAGCCACCCACTTCTTCAAGGCACCAAGACGAGCCGTGCGTGAATTCGTCAGTTTTGTATTTCATCCGAAAGCGACTTGAAGTATCCCTACTCGTAACGACGGTTTGCCACCGCATCCAGGTCGGTGGCCCGGCCATAACCATCGCGTAGTAGCCGGCGAGCTGCTGCAAAGCCGTGGCGACCTGAGATCGATATCGCGCTCGGTTGTAGGTGGCCGCTAAAGCATGATGACTTCAGGTCGAAGTCATCATGCTTTAGCACTAGGATTCCGGTTTGAGAGCGCGATCCAGGCCTTCCGACGATCGGGACCCCAATTCCCGGGTCCCAATTTGCGCGCAAAATGGGACGCGGTGCTTGCGAATTGGGAACCCCGTCCGCCTCAAGCGATCGCGCTCTAAATGGCGAGCGGATGCTAACGCGGTTCAATGCCGCTTCTATGGTGGCGGAAAGATGCCCAGCTCGGCCGTCAGGCAGTCGGTTCCGCCGTGGTCGGGTCGATCATCCGCTCAATCTTCGCGATCCGGTTGGCCGGGAACCCGCCGCGAGTCGCGTGCTCGCGGATCAGCTCTTCGTTCGGGGCAATATAGACGCAGTAAATCTTATCACCGGTGACATAGCTCTCGAGCCACTGAATCTCGGGCCCGAGCTGGCGCAGCACATTACACGAGGTTTGTGAAGCGCCTTTCAGATCCTCATCCGAGAGCTTCCCGGCCCCCGGCATCTCGCGTTCGATGATGAATTTCGGCACGTGTGACCTCCCTACCCTTGCGTCCGATGACCCAGCGTCCCAGCCGGAGACTCCGGCCCAATTTTGGCCGGTTGTCAAAGGCTGTGACGGTGCGGAAGTGGTGCGAAGCGCGAAGGGGCTGGCCGAAGCGCCGGCTATGAGTGAGGCGGTCGACCACAGGTTGGCCGGGCAAGGGAAACGCCATAACTTCTGGTCTGCGAACACCGGCAGCCAGATGCGGTAAGCTGTTCCTCGCGAATCGCTCGCAACCCATGGACCACCCTAGCCGGGTCGCTAAGGTAACCAAAGCGCGGCGTCCGGGCGGCAATAGAACACCTCCCGGCTTATTCTGCCGGGGTATCGGCTTATCTGCGGCGGCAACGGCCCACTGTTCACGCCGTCCGCCAGTGGGATAAGTTTGAAGCAGATTGACAAGAAAACGTGGCACGAGCAGAGTTCGCACGCTCCTTCAGAGCCTGGAGGTGCTCTATCGAGGAGTTTCGGATAGGACTCGGACGAGTGCGCCCGAGAGTGATCATGCGAGTGTGAAGTCAGTGATCGATAAGCCCAGCCCCGCACTTCGCCCGCGCGCCTGCAAAACCGGTGCCGGAACGTCCTTGGGACGGAGTCTGACAACCGGCGCGGGCGGCTTAAGTAAAATCGTGAAAGACAGCAATTTCGATCCGTAGCCCTTTAAGGCAGGGATGGAAGAAGATGGTTATTGCGCTCATCCTGTTGTTAGTCGCCATTGGCTCCGTGGCGTTTCACTTCTGGAGCCCGTGGTGGTTCACGCCGATCGCCTCAAACTGGAATTACATCGACGCCACGATCATCATCACCTTCGTGATTACCGGCCTGGTTTTCACAGCCGTCGTTGGCTTCACGGCCTATTGTGTGTTCCGGTTCCGCCACCGGGAAGGAAGGCGGGCCGCCTACGAGCCGGAGAGCAGAAAGCTGGAGACCTGGCTCGCCGTCCTGACGGCGATTGGCGTTGCGGCCATGCTGGCACCCGGATTGTTCGTGTGGAGCCAGTTTGTTACTGTTCCGAAAGGGGCGTCCACGCTCGAGGTTGTGGGGCAGCAATGGCAGTGGGGCTTCCGCCTGCCGGGCAAGGGCGGCCGGCTCGGCACGTCCGACAACCGATACGTGACCCCCGATAATCCATTGGGCGTCAATCCGAACGATCCGAATGGAAAGGACAACATCATCATCGTCGGTAATGACCTGCATCTGCCGGCCGGAAAGCCGGTCAAGGTATTGCTCCGTTCCATAGACGTCGTCCACGACTTCTATGTGCCCGAATTCCGGGCCAAGATGGACCTGATGCCCGGATTGGAGAGCTATTTCTGGTTCACCCCCACCAGAACCGGGACATTCGAGATCTTCTGTGCTGGATTCTGCGGGATAGGGCACCCGCAGATGCGCGGAAAGATCGTGGTTGAAGATGAGAGCGCGTATCAGGAATGGCTGAAGAAACAGCCGACATTTGCGCAAATGTCGTCCCCGAGCGACAAAGGCGTGCAGGCGGCATCGGCGCGGTAAGATTTGCACGGTATGCCCGATTGATGCAGATATCGATCAGCAGCGGGAGGAATTCTGATGTCTGATGTCGCACTGGGCGCAGGCGGAACTATCCCGCCTGCCGAAGTGGAAGACGTTGAGCTTTATCATCCCAAGAGCTGGGTAACGAAGTACGTCTTCTGCCAAGACGCCAAAGTGATCGCCCTTCAGTACTCCGCAACGGCCTTGGCAATCGGTTTGGTCGCTCTGGTACTGTCGTGGCTGATGCGGTTGCAGCTGGCGTTTCCTGGCCAATTCTCCTTCATTCAGCCGGCCGACTACTACCAGTATATCACGATGCACGGTATGATCATGGTGATCTACCTGCTTACTGCGCTCTTTCTTGGAGGGTTTGGTAATTACCTGATCCCGCTCATGCTTGGCGCGCGGGACATGGTCTTCCCTTATGTGAACATGCTGAGTTACTGGGTCTATCTGCTCGCAGTGCTCGTCCTGGCGGCGGGGTTTTTCGTTCCGGGCGGGCCCACGGGCGCCGGCTGGACCCTCTATCCGCCCCAGGCCATTCTCTCGGGCACCCCGGGGACCGACTGGGGCATCATCACCATGCTCGCCTCGCTGATCCTGTTCATCATCGGCTTCACCATGGGCGGGTTAAACTATGTCGTGACGGTGCTGCAGGGGCGCACGCGCGGCATGACCTTGATGCGGATGCCGCTGACAGTCTGGGGTATCTTCACGGCCACCGTAATGGCGCTGCTCGCGTTTCCGGCGTTGTTCGCTGCTTGCGTGATGATGCTCTTGGACCGCCTGCTTGGCACGAGCTTTTTCATGCCGGCCATCGTCGCGATGGGGCAACCGCTTAACTATGGCGGAGGCAGTCCGATTCTGTGGCAGCACCTATTCTGGTTTTTCGGACATCCGGAGGTCTATATCGTTGCCCTCCCGGCTTTCGGCATCGTTTCCGATCTGATAAGCACGCACGCGAGAAAGAACATCTTCGGCTACCGCATGATGGTGTGGGCCATCGTCGGGATTGGCGCGCTCAGCTTCATCGTCTGGGCGCACCACATGTATATCAGCGGCATGAACCCGCGGTTTGGGTTTTTCTTCGCCACAACCACCCTGATCATCGCTGTCCCGACCGCGATCAAGGTTTACAACTGGGTACTCACGCTGTGGCGCGGCGACATTCACCTCACTGTGCCGATGCTGTTCGCGCTGGCCTTCATCGTAACCTTCGTCAACGGTGGGCTAACTGGCCTGTTCCTCGGCAATGTGGTCGTGGATGTCCCGCTTTCGGCAACGATGTTCGTGGTCGCGCATTTTCACATGGTGATGGGCATCGCGCCGATCCTGGTCGTTTTCGGAGGGATATATCATTGGTATCCTAAGGTTACCGGGCGGATGCTGAACGACGTGATGGGTAAATTCCACTTCTGGGTCACGTTCCTCGGGGCGTATGCGATCTTCTTTCCCATGCACTATCTGGGCCTCATGGGCGTGCCGCGCCGGTACTATGAGCTGGGGGACGCGGCATTCGTTCCGCCTTCGGCCGCGACGCTGAACATCTTCATGACCGTGGCGGCGCTGTTCGTAGGTTTTGCGCAATTGGTCTTTCTCTTCAACCTCATCTGGAGCCTATTCAAAGGCAACGCGGCGGGCCCGAATCCTTGGCACGCCACCACGCTCGAGTGGCAGACGCCAACCACCCCGCCTCCGCATGGCAACTGGGGCAAGCAGCTACCGGTCGTCTATCGCTGGGCCTACGATTACAGCGTTCCGGGTGCTAAGCAGGATTTCATCCCCCAGAACCAGCCGCCGGCCGCCAGTCTGGCCACGTAGCCGGTGTTATGACGCCCCTCATCCTGTTTCTGGCGGTGGTCGCTTGCATCGCTGGATGGTGGCTTTCGCATCAACGGCTGACTGCCAAGCCGTGGCTCGAGGAGGGTCTGGCCGATCACCTTTCGGGGGCGGGAGCTGTCTCCGTTCCTGCCTCGAAGATCGGTTTGGGTGTGTTTTTCGCAGTGGCCGGGTGCCTGTTCACGCTGCTGATCAGCGCGTATTTCATGCGGATGGGTATGGGCGATTGGCGGCCGTTGCCCATGCCGAAGCTGCTATGGATCAACACGGGTGTTCTGATCGCAAGCAGCGCCGCCTTGCAATGGACGCAGGTTTCCGCGCAG
>JAFAHH010000365.1 GCA_019237355.1 Acetobacteraceae bacterium
GCAACGAAAGAAGGCCAGGGGCTTTGCCCCTGGACCCCAGCAAAGGCAGAGCCTTTGCAATCCAATCACTTAGTGGATGGGGTCTGGGGCCTTTCGGCCCCGTCATGCGAACAGCATGCTCGTCACGCGAGGAGCGTGCTCTTCGCACGACGCATGACGGGTCCAGGGCAGAGCCCCGGCCTTCCTTTTTCAGCAGACTGCTAAACCCGAAACTCGGAGCATGAGGGCTTCGCCCTGACGCCAACATGATTAGTATAGTGCGCAGATGCGCGGCCAGGCCGGCGCAAAAATTCAGGACCGAGGCGAGCAGGCGGCGCACGTGCCTTCAACCTCGACCACGGCATAGCCGGCATGAAAGCCTTGGCGCTCGGCAGCGTGCCGAAGCGCCCTCGATACGCCGCGATCCCCGATTTCGGCCACGGCGCCGCATTTCCGACAAATCAGGAACTGCACCGCATGCTGGTGAAACCCGGCTTCGGCACAGGGGATAAACGCATTCAGACGCTCGATCTTATGAACCAGTCCTTGCTGCATCAGGAAATCAAGCGCCCGATAAATCGTGGGCGGCAAAGCACTTTGGCGCGTTTGCTTCAATCGGTCCAGCAGCTGATACGCTGTCAGCGGGCCACCAGCCTCGAGGACCAGCCTCAGAACAGACCGGCGAAGCTCGGTGAGCTGCGCACCCTTTCGGGAGCAAGCCTCCGCTGCTGCATCGAGTCGTTCCTTAAGAAGCCGGGGGGGTTTTGACGGCATGGTCAGTATTGGCCTTTATACCAAGTCCCGACTAATGACCCAGATGTGAACCGCTCGGGGCCGGATGTCGGCTGGAATAAAAATGACAGCCGAAGACGGCTGGAAAACGCCCTCAGGTTTCTCAAGTCTCACCTGTCCCGGAAAAGCGTGAGGCCAGAGGGTAAGGGCGGGATTGGAGAGCTGCACCTTGCAGCTTGCCTCGGCGGCTCGATGGCGGAGACCGAGCCGCCCCCTATACTGGCGTTGTGCGCGGACACGATGCGAAGCCGAACCGGCGAATGGCAGACGTGTTCTCCGCGATCGGGCACAGCGGGCGAACGAAAATATCTCCTTTTACGCTATGGCGCCCATGAAATCCGCCGCCATAACTTGCTAGTCCGTGCGGCGGAGCACGTGCTGGCATCGTGATCGAGGCAGAGGAGCGAAAACATGGCTCGTCCCGCGAGACTCTCAGCCAACGCCACCGCTTCGCGCTCGATCACCCGGCGGCGAGCTGACCGGCATTTTCGGCGCCTGCCACGCCGATGGGCGCGGCAGGCGGCCCGTCGCTGACCGTCGGCGACTTAGCCGTGGCACATGCAGCCGACGTGCTGGCAGCCGGCGCCGCTCTTGTGGTGATCGGCGCAGGCATCGCTACAATAGATGTGGCCATCCCGCTCGATGCCTTCCTTCACCTCGATAACGCACACGCAGTCACTGCACGCGCACTTCACCCGTTCCACCGTTACGGCCATGACCTCACTCCTGGTTCGTTGTTGATGTCGTCTTCCGATTCATGGGGCTCGATGAGGTGCTCAATCATGTTGGTCAGCATTTCCCGCACGTGGCAGTCCGGGATGCTGTAAAAGACCTGCTTACCCCGCTTGCCCGCCTTCAGCAGCCGGGCGGCGCGCAGCAGCCGTAGATGGTGTGAGACGAGCGACTGGCTGAGCGCCAGCCGCGACGTAATCTCCCCGACACTCAGCGGCCCTTCGAGGCAGCTCGCCACGATGCCGAGCCGGTTGGGCTCGCCCAACAGCCGGAAGAGTTCGGCCAGCTCAGTCGTTTGATCGGCGTCGAGCATTCACCCTACCCGTGAACACGTATTCATATGTCACTCGCTCTGCATGCTGTCAAGTTGCCGCGATCACTTGATCACCTGTCATCGTGCTGACCGAAACCGCCGCGAATGGGTGGGCAACGGAGGTAACTGTCGTCCCGCAGGCCGATCCGGTTGACTGCAAGTCTGGAGCCAAGCGAAGCTGGTCAACGTCGATCCGAGCAGCCCGGCTTCGGTCGGAATCCCTCGCTCGCTCAGGAAAAATTACAGCATCTATGCTGTCGCGGATCAGCTTGTGTACCGCCCTGCCGGAGCGAAGGAGGGTGGAATAGGCTTATTTGCACGGGTAATGGGGGCACCGGGCGACCGAAATCTGAGCAATTTTCTTCGCCGATGGGGGGTTACTTACCGGGGTGTGATCCCGGGCGCCCGGATGATACGTTCGGCGTGGGCTTGGGTTATGCGCGCATCAGCAGCTCAGCCCGGGCGCTTGAGGTTGATACCGCATTGTTTAGCGGCCCGTTTCATCGGGTCCGACAGAATGAGAGTCTGATCGAGGTGACGTATCAATACCAAGCAGCACCTTGGTGGATCGTGCAGCCGGACTTCGAGTATATTTTAAACCCGGGCGGCGGAATCGCCAATCCCAGCAATCCAGGCAGGAGGGTCGGCGATGCTGCCGTCCTAGGGTTGCGCACTTCCATCACGTTTTGAGCGTGAGGGATGGCGGATGACCTGGGTCAACCCGGCAACTGCGGCGCTCGGGTGTTCACGCAAAAAACGGCCGGGTTGTGGCGAATTGGTGCGTGCAGAACCCTTCCCTTTCCTGGGATGCATAACACGCCGACCCTCGCCAGAGGGGCCGAGTCCCGAAGCGGGCCTATTGTAGAGGCATGTCCAGCCTAAAGCCGGGTGCGGGCTTGAAATGGCGGCTCTGCTCGGCTTGAACCGTCGAGCCGTTTAGATAGCCGTCCCCTTTGTTGAAGTCGCGGGTCGTTAACAGGTCTGGGCTGAACCGGGCGCCGTTATCGGTGCTCGCCTGCGGTCCTCGCGCATCTCGATCCGGCACAGGGGCCGCTGTGTACCCCGATTGATCTCCCGAGCCAGTGCCGGGGGTCCGCGGTGTAGTCTGATCGAATTGGAAACTCGGCGCCTGGTAGGCTGTGCGCCGGGTGGGTGCGGCTGCGACCTGCAGTGTTGCGAACGCAGTCAAAGCACCAGTTACTGCGATGAGTTTACGGTGGATCATAGGGAGCCCTCCACTCGCATGGATTCCGGATGCGTGAGACCCCGGCGGTCTTCGGCCGGGTTGGTTGCAGGTGCGCCAAGCGGTCCAGAACCTACCTGGCGCCAGGCCCGCAAAGACCAATGCACGGACGGGAACGCAATCTGCGGCCAGGGGATCTCGGCCCAGGAGAACAGCCTCACATCCTGGCTCTCAGGTCCTGGCCCGAAGCGCACTGGTCCGGCAAAACGGGCCCGGAAAATCAATTGCACTTGGCCGATGCGGCTGATACTGAACAGCGCGAGCAGTCCGTCGAGGGCGATCTCTGCCTCGGCTTCTTCGCGGGCTTCGCGCTTGGCTCCTTCCTCGGCGGTTTCTCCTAGCTCTAAGAAGCCGGCCGGCAAGGTCCAGAAGCCGGCCCGGGGCTGGATTGCCCGGCGGCAAAGGATGACCTGTTCCCCCGCAACCACGACCGAGCCGACCACGACTTTCGGATTTTCGTACAGCACATGGCCGCACGCCTGACAGACCAGGCGTTCGCGATTATCGCCATCGGGGATACGGCGCACGAATTGCGGCATCGGCCAAAGTTGCGCTTTTTAACCGCTTCGATCAATACCGTGTGAGCAAGATTGTGCGGCTGGTGAGCTGGGCCGGGGTCAAACCGAGAGATCTAGCCGTGATCCGCGCGGCAGAATCCGCTCTGGGGTGGAATCGGGCAGAGTAGGAGAGGCTTTAGGTGGGGAACTGGCCTGCGAATCGGTCGCCATCCCCGCCTCAGCGGAGGTGCGTGCTACGTGAATGCCCTCTGGACGCTCGACCGTCGTCTGCGTAACGGAGGCTGAGAAGGCAGCGAGGGAACTAGTAGCCAGCATACGGACGATGATGATTCGCATTCCTTAATAAACCATAAATGCGCTCATTTGGGAATTGAAATCGTCGCTAGGCTGCGTCAGAGCCTTGGGCGACCTACTCCAACGATCATCGGATTGTATTTGGGCCCGACAGACAGCTAAAGCTGCTGGAACCCTCAAGGGCAGCTTGCGGCTGGTTCATTGGATGCTGGCTACAACCTCGTGAACCTGGCCATGCGGCTGGGGTGCTATGGCGTTTGCCTGCCACCGCTTAAATCGCGAGACCGGCGTGATCCGGGGCAAACGGCCGTTTTGCGCCGGCAGCCTCAATCAATCCGGCCTCGATCGCCCGAATGTTTAATTCAGATATCGTAACTTAATCCAAATATCGCGATCTGTACTTGCGTTGAGCGAGTTTGTACTGCAGCTCTACCCCACGCACAGGCTGAGGAGGAAGAGCATGGGTAGCACGCCATTCCCGCTTGGCGCCTATTTCGGCAATCCTGACAAGAGCGACGCGAATGCGGAGGCGCAGTGGGAAACTACCTACAATCAGTTCGTGCATACCCTAAGTGGGGGCCGGCCGGCGGTCTATGATAATTTCATAGACAATAGCAACGGCCCTAGTGGATGGGTTGGCAGCGCCCAATGGTCCGCGCAATCGTTTGCTGCGACCGGCAACAATTATGTCGGGCCGGGCTCGGGAACGACGCCACTCATCGCCGTCCCGATGGCGCCAGCGAATGCCGACTGGACGCAGAACGACAGTTTCTTCAAGCGGATCATCTCCGGGCAGTACGACTCCCAATACAAGGGGATCGTCGATGCCTGGGCGAGTGCCGGCTACAAGACGGTACAGTTCCGTCCCGGATGGGAGTTCAACGGCAATTACATGCCCTGGGGTATCGGCAATAATACCGGGAACGCTCAGGGCGGCCCCAATGCGCCTGCCGACTACGTGGCGGCATTCCAGCACATCGCTAACTTGATCCACCAGCAGGGATCAGCCGACGGCATCGATGCCCAGGTCGTATGGAATCCGAACGGCCAGAGCTGGTCCATGCCAAATGGGCAGAATACTGCCGACTTCTATCCGGGCAATCAGTATGTCGATATCATCTCACTCGACGAGTATAATGGCTTGGCCCCGTTCGACTATACGGACTGGGCGTCAGGCGGCAAAACCCAAGACTCGAACATCCAGAGCTGGGGCGCAAATCCGGCCAATCGCCAACATTTCTGGTCCTATCCCGACGCTAATCAATACAACCCGAGCGGTACCGGTCAGGGCTGGAGCTTGCTCGATACCATCGCGCTCGCTCAGGCCAACGGCAAGCCAATATCGCTTTCCGAGACTGGCGCGGGCCCGAACGAGGCCGGGATTAGCGACGATCCGGCTTTCCCGCAATGGGAGGCTGGCGTGCTACACCAAGCCCAGAGCCAGGGCGTGAAGGTGCAGAATGCCGATATCTGGGATTCCGGGCAATTCACCTTCACGGACGGCTCCAAGCCGCAGGAAGCCGCGGCGTGGGACAAATATTTCGGAGACCCGCCAACCGGAAGCAACTCCGGATCGAGCAATAGCTCCGCAGCTTCGGCCCTGGCAGCCTCGACATCAGACCCGGGTTCGGCCGCAAACATGTCTCCTGCATCACCGTCCGGAGAGACAGCGGCGGCGCACAATCAGCCCCTACCCGTTACGGACACCGTGGCCATCAACCTGTCGGAAATCGCCGAGGGCGGCGACGTGCAATTCATTGCCTCCCTCGATGGGCAACAACTTGGCGCCGCGCAGACGGTTAAAGCCAACCATGCTGCGGGAGATACGGAAACGTTTACCTTCAGTGGTAATTGGGGCTCTGGCCAGCACGATCTGAAGATCGACCTTGTGGGACAGTCTGGCGCTCCACAAGGCAAGCTTTATGTCGATTCAGTAGGCTACGACGCCTGGTCGTACAGCGTCGCGGCTGCTGTCGATCAGCATAAAGGCCATGACTTTACGATTCCCGCTATGCAAGAGAGCTAGACCGCGATCGCTGAGGCGAAATCGACAGCAAGCCTGACTCGCGCTCTGAGAAGCCGAATCCTCGAGCATGATGGCTTCACCTGAAGTCATCGTGCTCGACGTAGTGAGTACTCAGGCTGTGATGCCAGCGGTTCGATCCCGCCGCAACCGCTCATCCCGCCTGCTTCAGCTCCAGCCAGGACGCACCCACCCGGCGCCGCCCCGATAGCAACTGCGCCACCAACGCCTCGGCCGTGGCGAGCACCCCAGCCTCGCCAACGGCCGCACGCCGCAAGATCAGGCGGCGATCCTTCGCCTCCAGGGGCGGCCGGGTCGGCGGAACGGCGCCGCGGAAAGTTGCCGCGGCGGCGAAGGGGCCGGCTTCCAGCTTGGCGATACCCAGCCTGCGACAGCGGATACGCAGACGCGCGAGAGCTAAAAGATTCTCGACCGGTTCCGGTATGGGGCCGAAACGGTCCACGATTTCCTCAGCCAGCCCATCAAGGGCCTGTTCCTCCCCATGGCGGACCAACTCGCCGAGCCGGGTGTGCAGGCCAACCCGCAAACCCTCCTCCGGTACATAATCGGCCGGAATGAACGCCGGCAGCTCGATTGCAAGTTGGGGAGTCCAATCGTCTTCGATCGGCTCTCCCCGGGCCACCCGCACCGCGCGATCCAGAAGGTCCTGGTAAAGATCGAGCCCAATCAGCTTGACGTGCCCGGCTTGCTGCTCCCCGAGCAGATCCCCCGCGCCTCGCAGGTCCAAATCTCTCGCGCTGATAGCAAAGCCTGCGCCAACCCGGTCGAATGCCTCCAATACGCGCAGCCGGCGGTCGGCCGCAGCCGAGGCCGGGCGGGCG
Source organism: Acetobacteraceae bacterium (assembly GCA_019237355.1). Lineage (GTDB taxonomy): Bacteria > Pseudomonadota > Alphaproteobacteria > Acetobacterales > Acetobacteraceae > JAFAHH01. The sequence continues at coordinate 6,737 of JAFAHH010000365.1, forward strand.
GGATCGGTCAGCAAGTAGACCACCCCCCGCACCCGGCCCCGTCCCACACGCCCGCGGAGCTGGTGCAACTGGCTGAGGCCGAACCGTTCCGGATTGAAGATCAGCATCGTGTTGGCCCGAGGTACGTCCAATCCGGTTTCCACGATGTTGGTGGAGAGCAGCACATCGGCCTCGCCATCCGCGAAGCGGACCATGGCTTCGTCGGTCTCATCGGGCGGCATTTTACCGTGCGCCTCGATGACGTGCAGTTCCGGGGTGAGGCGATGGAGGCGCTCGCTCATCGGCGCAATATCTTCGATGCGCGGACAAATGACGAAGCTTTGGCCGTTACGGCGGCGTTCGCGCAACAGCGCTTCCCTCAGCACCAAGTCATCATCGGCCGTTCGGAAGGTGCGAATCGCTTCTCGCCGGGCGGGCGGCGTTGCGATGATGCTCAGATCCTGCAACCCGGCCAGCGCCGATTGCAGAGTTCGGGGGATCGGCGTCGCCGTCAGGGTTAGGGCGTGATTCCTGGCCTTGTCGCGTCCCCGCAGCCGCCGCAGCGCCGATTTTTGCCGCGTTCCGAACCGCTGCTCCTCGTCAACGATGAGCAACCCCAGATCCTTGAACCGGACGCCTTTGCCTGCCAGCGCTTGCGTGCCAATCGCGAGGCCGATGCTGCCGTCAGCAAGCCCCGCTTTGGCCGCCCGCGCTTCGGCCGGCTTGGATAGGCGGGAGAGGCTCTCGAGACGCACCCCGAATCCCCGGAAGCGGCGCCGGAAGGTCGAGAGGTGCTGGCGCACCAGCACCGTCGTCGGAGCCATCAGTGCCACCTGCTTGCCCGCAAGCACCGCGACGGCGGCGGCCCGCAGCGCCACCTCGGTCTTGCCAAACCCGACATCGCCACAGACGAGCCTATCCATGGGGCGGCCCGAACGGAGGTCTTCGAGCACCGCTTCGGTTGCGGCCTCCTGGTCGGGGGTCAGCTCGTAAGGGAAGCGGCTGACGAAGCGCTCGTATGCACGCTGCGGAGCCCTGAGTACCGGGGCTTGGGCTTGCTCGCGCTCCCTTGCCATGCGGACGAGTGTGCGCGCGGTCTCGGCGATTTGCGTTTCGACCTCAGCGCGGCGCTTCGGCCATGCGCCGCCCCCGAGGTGGTCGGGCGAGACCGTTCCCTCCTCAGCCCCGTAGCGCCACAACCGGTCGGCTTCGCCGGCGGGTACAAGCTGCCGGGCGCCTCCCGCATATTCGAGAACGAGGGTATCAGTCTGGCTGGCGCCGACCGCAACCGCCTCAACACCTCGCAAAATTCCGATCCCGTGGTCCATATGGATCACGGCGTCGCCGGGCCGGAGATTTCCTTCGGCAGCCGGTATGGCGGACCGGAATTCCGCGTGGGCGCGGGGCCGGGCCCGGCGCACATCCCGGGGCGCAACGACGCAGGCGTCATCCGATATGAAACCGGCAGGGAGGGCGCCCTCCATCAAGGCGAAACTACCCGGCGGCAGATCGCGCAGTGCCCGCCAGCCGGGCACCGGACGGGGCGGTCCGATCCGTCCTTCCATTAGGTGGGCCAGGTTGCGGGCGGGCCCGATAGGGCCGCAGAGGCATACCCGGAGCCCAGCGGCGAGCTGCTCCTCGGCGAAGTCCAGGAACGCCTCTTCCGGGTCAGCCGCCGCCGCTAAACGGGGGAGGGTACCCGGCGGTGTCTCGTCTTCCGGCGCCTCAAGGAGATCCAACCGGCGTCCGGACCGGATAACAGCCCAGGCCTCTTGATCGAGATAGAGGCCTGAAGGCGGAGCGGGGAGCCGGGCCGCTTCGGTGGCCGCAATCGCCCGCCGCGCCGCGTAGGCGTCGGCGATTTCGTTGAAAAGCGATTCCCATTGTTCTTCCGTTTCCGGATCGGCAATCAGCCGCGCGCCGGGCAGCAACTCGAATATGCTGGTCAGGCGGGAATAGAAATCTGGGAGATGGTGCTCCAGCCCGGGCCGGTGTTCGTCGGTGGTATCTTCGGGCAGGATCAGCTCGGAGGCCGGGCCGACTACCACCGCCACGCTCTCAACCACGCTGCGCTGGGTCAGTGGGTCGTAGCGCCGTATCTGCTGAATCTGTTCCCCATCGTGCTGCACCCGGCAAGCAAACCGCGCTCCCGGCGGGTAGATGTCAATCACTTCCCCCCGGGTCGCGACTTCGCCGGGTGCGTCGACCCGCTCGTCGATTACATAGCCCATGCGCTGCAGCACCTGTTGCAGGTGGGGGGTGAGGGCCCTGCCCGGTTCAAGGCGCAGCTCGGCATAGGCTTCGGGCGGGGGCACATGCTGGATCGCGGCGCCTACTGAGGCGACGAGCAGGGTGGGGCCGGTCCGGCGGGCAATCCGCGCCAAAGTGGCCATTCGGTCGCCCATGACCTCACGCGAGGGCGACGCGCGGTCATACGGCAGGCAGTCCCAGGCCGGAAGAAGCAGCACGTCGAATTCGGGCGCGAGGGCGCGTGCCGCGCGGTGCAGCCGGGCGGCGCGCGCCTCACTGCGCGCGAGCAGGATGACTCCCCTAGGTCCTGCCTCGGCCGTTAGCTCCACCAGCCGCGCCGCGAGTAAGCCCTCCGGCTCCGCTGGTATTGCGGCTTGTGCCTCGTCCATCTGGGTCCTTTTCGCGGCGCAGGTGAGCACCAGCAACGGCGGGCGCCCGCCCCAGGTTTCTGAGCGACCGGCGAACCCTGAAGCGGGGGCACTAAGCGTTAACCCGCGAGGAACGTGACTAACCCCCGCCTTTGCCTCCCGAGCACACGGGCATTCAAAATATCACCGCGATCTGGGCACGAAGCTGCCAGGTACCTCTCCCCCTGCGGGACGCAAGGCGTTGTAGTAGGCACCGATCAGCAGGTTCACCGGCAATTTGCTGCCGAGCTTGATTAGCCGCCCCGCCTGTGCACCGACCGGGAGAGTCCACTTCTCGCCGCCGATGTTCCAACGCCGGAAATCTCGATGGTGGGCGATGCTGTCTGTAAGTTGCTCAAGGGAATGCGAAGGGTGGCGATTCCTTCATGCTCAGAAGCCGCCGCCTCGATGACCTCAACCCCATTCAGCTATCGGCGGAGGAAGGCAGCGAGGTAGGGGTCAGGCTCGCATGCAACAACCGACCTCGCGTACCTCTTCATATAAAACTGTAAATGCCTATGTGGACGCCTGCATCGATGGCAACGCGATCTCGGTTTCAGAGGACGGGCACATACCTCAGCTCGGGTTCGCGCGACCACGCTAGGGCGGCGTGACCTTCGCAAACGCAGCGGCGCCGGGACCAGATACTTTTCACGGAGCGAATGCTCATGGGCAATGGCCTCAAGAGAGCCGACAGTACGTTAATTAGAAATCCGAAGCAATCCAGATACGGAAATGTGGTCCATCCGTTATCCCTCAGGTTGACGCGAGCGGAAGCAAGTTGCCCCCGGGCGAGTATCGATCCACCGCGTCACGCCAGAAGCTGGTGATTGGGCTCACACCGTGCCTTCCCATCAGCGAGGGAAAGGCAGTACCTCTTGTAGCAAGGTAAAGTCCGGAGGAGAGCCCCTCTTGGAACCAGATCTAGCAGCGTTGCCGGTGTGGGCAACGACACAGTCTCTAGAGCGGGATGACTTTTGGTCAAGTCATCCGCTTCAGGATTTTTGGCTTTGAGAGCGCGATTCAGGCTTTCCGACGATTCCGCCTCAAGCCATCGCGCTCTAGCCCAGCCTACCGGCCATGCGTGCTAGCTGCCAGAATAGGATCAGCAATGACGTGATATGTCA
>JAFAHH010000536.1 GCA_019237355.1 Acetobacteraceae bacterium
TGATTGTCGCTGACCAGCGGCAATCAACGTGCTTCGATCAAAAGCCTCTTGCAGCGACAATCAGGAACGACAATCATCGGCCCCAAGCGCAGTCGCAGATCTCATCCTGGCCGCCGCTCACATCCATCGAGATCGTCGCACTACACCAGCCTCAAGACCTTCGTCACCGGGTTTGCCGGGCATATTGCGGCAGAGGCAGCGCGGGGCGCTCCTTAACGGCTGCCTCGCGGACCGAAGCCTTGATCACCGGCTCCGGCCCCGAACAGGCCGCCTCAATCCACCAGCGCCTGATAGGTCAGCACCCGCAGCTCCCGCCGGATCGGATAGGTCGATGACGGCACAAGCTGGGTCAACATAACCACCGCCATATCTTCCGCCGGGTCCACCCAGAACGCCGTGCTGGCAAGCCCACCCCAGGCATATTCGCCGGGCGTGCCCATGATCTGGGCCCGGGCCGGGTCGAGCATGACGGAAAACCCCAGGCCGAACCCGATCCCCTCAAAGGACGACTCACTGAATCGCGCCTGGCCCATCGCCGCCATATCGCCCCCCAAGTGATTGGCCGTCATCAGCGAAACCGTCTTCCGCCCCAGCAGCCGAGTGCCGTCCAGCTCCCCCTTGTTCAGCATCATCTGGCAGAAGCGCATGAAATCCGCGGCGGTCGAAACCAACCCGCCGCCCCCCGAGCACACCCTCCGGGGTGCGCCGAAGCGGCTCGTCTGCGGATCATCCAGAAGCTGGAGCTTGCCCTCCGGCGTCGGCCCATAATTGGCCGCAAACCGGCCGAGCTTATCGCCCGGCACAAAGAACCCCGTATCGACCATCCCGAGCGGCCCTATCACCCGTTCCTGCAGAAATCGCTCGAAGGACTGCCCCGAGATCACGGCAACCAAATGCCCCAGCACGTCGGCCGCAATGCTGTAATTCCATTCCCGGCCCGGCTGGGCGATCAGCGGCAGGGCGGCCGCCCGTTCGACCAACTCGCCCAGATTCCCGTCTGGCAGCCCAAAATCCACCCCTCGCTCGCGATACAGTGCATCGACCGGATTCGATTCCATAAACCCATAAGTCAGCCCCGAGGTGTGGGTCAGCAGATCGCGGAAGGTGATGTCCCGTTGCGCCGGAACCGTATCGAGCTTGCCCCCCATCCCGCCCACATAAACCCGCATATTGCGGAAGCATGGGAGAAACCGGGCGATCGGATCGTCGAGCTGGAAACGCCCCTCCTCATACAGCATCATGATTGTGACGCTGGTGAGCGGCTTGGTCATCGAGTAGATACGAAAGATCGTATCGGTCGCAACGGGCTTATTGCGCTCCACATCCGCCCGGCCGTAGCAGCGAAGGTCAACGACCCGGCCGTGCCGCGCAACCATAGTAACCAGGCACGGCAGCCTTCCGCTGTCGACCCAGCGCCGCATCCAATCATCGACACGCGCCAGCCGCGCGGATGAAAGGCCTACCTCTTCGGGACGGCAGTGACTGATCTGGCGCATCTTGGGTCCCCGATCAATGCAATTCGTTGCAAAACACCTTGATTCGCCGGCATGCTTCCTCAAGCACCGCGTCGTCGCTGGCGTAACTGATCCGCACATACGGGCTGATCCCGAACGCCCCCCCATGCACCACGGCGACATGCTGCTCAGCCAGCAACGCCAGACAGAAATCCTCGTCGGTTTCGATCCGCCGCCCGCCCGCACTGGTGCGGCCCAGGCATCCGGCAATGTTCGGGAATACGTAAAAAGCCCCTTCCGGCCTATGGCAATTGATACCGGCGCAGGCATTAAGCCCGGCGACAACGAGATCGCGCCGCCGGCGATAAGCTTCGGCACGAGCCTCGACCCCATCCTGAGGACCCACCAAAGCCGCGAGTGCCGCTGCCTGGCCCACCGTGGAAACCCCAGCCGTCGCATGGCCCTGCATCGTCACCATCGCCTTGATCAAGGTCTTGGGCCCGCCGCAAAACCCCACACGCCACCCGGTCATTGCATAAGTTTTCGAAACGCCACTGATGGTGACGATCCGGTCGCGCAATTCGGGCGCAACCTCGGCAATCGTCACATGCTCGACCCGGTCGTAGCGGAGATGCTCGTAGATGGCATCATCCATGATCCAAACATGCGGATACCGGTCCATCACATCCGCGATCGCGCGCAATTCCGGCCGGGTGCAGGCAGCCCCCGTGGGATTGTTCGGAAAATTCAGGATCAACCATTTCGTGCGGGGCGTAATCGCCGCATCAAGATCCTCCGGCCGCAGCTTGAAGCCATTATTCTGCGCACAAGACACGAATACCGGCTCACCGCCCAGCAAGCAGGTAAGCAGGGGATAGGCCACCCAATAAGGTGACGGGATCACCACCTCATCGCCCGGCTCCATCGTGACTATCATCGCATTGAAAATCGACTGCTTGCCGCCATTGGAAACGGCAATCTCATCGAGCGCAAAGTCGAGCCTGTTCTCCTCCTTGAACTTACGCTGCACCGCCGCCTTCAGCGCAGGCTCGCCATCAATCGGGGGATATTTCGTATCGCCCGCAAGCGCCGCCCCATAAGCCGCATCGATGGCGTGACGCGGCGTTGCGAAATCCGGCTCGCCGATGGTCAGCGAGATCACGTGGTGGCCCCGCGCCTGCAGCTCCCGCGCCAGAATCGACATCTGCACCGTGGCGGCCGGCTGCGCCCGTTTCAGACGGGATGATAAAGCCGGCATTACTCCAGGCCTTGGCAAAACCGCTGGATGCGCGTGCACGCTTCACGTAAATCCCCGGTCGCCGCGGCGTAGCTGATCCGGAAATGGCCGGGATACATGAAGGCCGCGCCATGCACGGTCGCAACCCCTTCCTCCTCGAGCAAAGCCAGCACGAAGCTTTGGTCATCGGTAATGCGCGTGCCGCGGCTCGAGGTCTTGCCGATGCAACCATGAATCGCCGGAAACACATAAAAGGCGCCTTCCGGCTTATGGCAGGTGATCCCCGGCGCCTCGTTCAGCATTTGCACAACCAGGTCGCGCCGTTGCTCATAAACCGCGACCATTTCACCAATCGAGTCCTGCGGGCCCGTGAGCGCCTCCAGCGCCGCCGCCTGGCTGATCGACGATGCATTCGTGGTGGATTGGCTCTGCAGCTTATCGAGCGCCCGGATTAGGTGTTGCGGCGCCCCGGCAAAGCCGATGCGCCATCCGGTCATGGCGTAAGCCTTGCTGCAACCATTCATCGTGACGGTGCGATCGCGCAACCGCGGTTCCACCTGCACAATGGTTGCAGGCTTGAACCCCCCGTAAACAAGCTTCTCGTAAATGTCATCCGTAAACACCCAGACGTCCGGGTGCTTCAAGAGCACGTCGCAAATGGCCCGCAACTCCTCGGCGGAGTAAGCCGCGCCAGTTGGGTTGCAGGGGCTGTTCAGCATGAACCACTTCGTGCGCGGCGTAATCGCGGCCTCGAGATCCTCCGGCCGCAGCTTGAACCCATTATTCTGGCCGCAAGGAATCAGCACCGGCTTCCCATCAGCAAGCGCGGTAATGTCGGGATAGCTCACCCAGCAGGGCGAGGGAATGATCACCTCATCCCCCGCATTCAACGTGGCAAGCATGGCATTGAAGATGACCTGCTTGCCGCCGGTGGAGACGATAATCTCCTCCGGCTTGTAATCGATGCCGGAATCCCGCCGGAACTTATCCGCGACGGCGCGACGCAAAGCGAGCGTGCCGGCGACATCGGTATATTTGGTTTCACCAGCTTCGATCGCGCGGATCGCCGCGCGCTTCACGTTGTCCGGCGTATCGAAATCGGGCTCCCCGGCGGAAAGGCTAATTACGTCCTGCCCAGCCGCCTTCATCTCGCGGGCTTTGCTGGAAATGGCGATTGTCTGACTCGGGCTGATGCGATCGAGGCGCTCGGCAATAAGGCGCATGGGTCGGTTCCGGGCTGGAGAGAAACCCGGCCAAGCTACCCAACCCCCCTCCACCCGGCAACCGGAATGCTGCGGCAGAGCGCGATGGCTTGAGCGAATCGTCGGAAAGCCTGAATCGCGCTCTCAAAACCAAGATGCTAGCGCGGAATGGCTTCAGCTGAAGCCACCCGCGCTAGCCATGCGCCCAGCAGGGCCAGCAGCACCACGCCGAGCACCACGCTCGCCAGGGCGAACATCTCCGGCGTAGGGCCGAGCTTCATCGAGGAAAAGAGCACCATCGGCAGGGTCGTCGCACCGGGTCCGGTCGTGAAACTCGCGATCACCACGTCATCGAGCGATAGCGTAAAGGCAAGCAGCCAGCCCGAAACCAGCGCCGGGGCCATCAGCGGCAAAGTAACCCGGCGAAACACCCGGCCGGGTGGCGCGCCCAGATCCGCCGCGGCCTCCTCGAGCTCCACCCCAGCACCCGCGAGCCTTCCCTGGACCACGATGGCCACATAGGCCAGCGAGAAGCTCATATGCGCGAGCGTCACCGTGACGGCACCCCGCCCAGCGGGCCAGCCCACAAGCCGCTCCAGCGCTACAAACAAGAGCAAAAGCGCGAGCCCGGCCACCGCATCGGGCAAGACCAGCGGCACGGCAAGGATCGCGGCCAGCCCGCCGCGGCCGCGAAAGCGCCCGAACCGCGCCAGGGCAAACCCGGCCATCGCGCCGAGCACCGTCGCCCCGGTCGCGGACAGCGCCGCGATCCGCAACGAGAGCAGCCCCGCTTCGATGAGCGCGCGGTCCTGCCAGAGCGCCACGTACCAGCGCCAGGAGAACCCGGTCCAGACCGTGAGCAGGCGCGAATCGTTGAAGCTAAAGACCAGCATCAGCGCGATTGGCACGTAAAGGAACGTGTAGCCGGCGAGCAGCAGGAACAGCGTCACGAGCCTACGTCGCGCGGAGTGACCTCAGCGGCTAGGCCTTATAATAGCGCTTCATCTGCCGCTCCGCTTCGCTCGCCGCATCTTCAGGGGTGGCCTGCCCGGAAGCGACGGCCGCGAACATGTGCACCGTAACGTAGTTCGCGGCGATCGCCGCAGAAGCGGCGTTGATGGGTCCCTTGTAGCTCGGCCAGAACCGTAGATCGAGAGCCTCGCGGAAGATGCGCACCTTTGGATCGCCGCTCCAAACCGCAGCTTGATCATAGGCCTTCAGAGGATTCGACCAGTAGCCAAGGCAAGCGTTGAGCCAGGGCTCGTACTGCTCGGCTTCCATCATGAACCGAAGATATTCTTTCGCCGCATTCGGGTACTTGGTATGCTTGAAGATCATCCCGTTGATGATCAGCGCCGACTCGGGCGTCGAGCTCGCCAACCCTAAAGGCATCGGCGCATGGTCCATATCGGCCGCGATATCAGCCGTTTTCGGATCATTCTTCGCAACGAAGTAGATCGACACGCCATTCTGGGTAAGTCCAATCTGCCCGGCAAGAAATGCCTTGTTGTTACTCGGGTCGAGCCAGGAGAGTGTGCCGGGGATGAAGGTCTCCTGCAGCGCCTTGGCATATTTCAGGGCTTCCACCGTCTGTGGGCGATTGATGGCGATGGCGCCATCCTCCTCCGTAAGATACGCGTCGTGGCTCCATAGCAGCCAATTGGCATAAGCGTTTGCGTCGCCGACGGCATTGCCCAGCGCAAGACCGGCGGGATGACCAAGTTCCTTCAGCTTGCGGCAGAGGGTTAGGAATTGATCGAGATCATCCGGTATCTTTTCGAACCCGGCCTGCTTTACCCAGGAGATCCGATAATTGCAGGGTCCTCGGGCCCCGCCCATGGGAATCGCAATCCAGGTATTCGTCTTCCACCTTCGCCCGAATGTCTCGGCAAGGAACTTCCAGCCCCCGTATTTCTGGCCGAGATATTCGGCGAGCGGCGTTACATCGATCAGATTGCCTGCATAAAGATGCGGATCGTCCATCCAGCCCAATACAACGTCCGGCCCCGCGCCGGTGTTGGCGGTTACGGCCGTTTGCGGTCGGAGATCCTCGAAGCCCACAAAATCGACGCGAACGCGCACCCCGGTCGCCTTGCTAAACTTCTCCGTGTTCTGGCGAAAAATCGTCTCGTCCGGTT
>JAFAHH010000562.1 GCA_019237355.1 Acetobacteraceae bacterium
GGGCTGTTCGCCATGCTCCGCCCGCTGTAGCGAATGCGACACGGTCACCAGCACACGACGCCCCGCCAGCCGTCGAGCAAGCGCCCTAATCGTTTCAGCCGAAACGCCCGTGATCGGTGCGGCCCAGCCGGGGTCCTTGGGCTGGCCATCCCCCTCCCCGAGCAGATAGCGCTCGAAGACCGGCCACCCCTCGCAGTAGCGGTCGAGAAAGGCCCGGTCGTGCAGCCCCTCGCTCACCAGCGCATGGGTGAGCGCGAGCATCAGCGCCGTATCAGTGTCGGGGACGATGCTGATCCACTCCGCGCCAGCTTCCGCCGGCAGGTCGGCACGCAACGGACTGACCAGCACGAACTCGCAGCCCCGTGCACGCGCTTCGCCCATCGCGCCGCGCTCCACGTGCTGGCTGATGCTGCCCCCGGCCACCATGGAGTTCTTGACCGCCATGCCGCCGAACGCCAGCACGACCTCGCTATGCTTCGCCACTTGCTCCCATGTGACATTGTGCTTGGTCAGCGCCTCGTAGTCGCCGAGAACATGCGGCACCAGCACCATCGAGGCCCCAGAGCTGTAGGTATTTACCGAGCGCACAAAACCGCCCAGGGCGGTATTCAGAAACCGGTGGATCTGACTCTGCGCATGGTGGAAGCGCCCAGCGCTTGCCCAACCATAGGAGCCGCCGAACACGGCACCGGCACCGTACGCCTCGCGCACCCGGCGGAGCTCGCCGCCCAAAAGGTCCAGCACCGCATCCCACTCCATGGGCACGAATCCGTCGCGGCCCCGGCGCCGATCTGGACCAGGGCCTCGTTCCAGCCAGCCGCGCCGGACCATCGGACGGGCGATGCGGGCCGGATGACGGAGCGCCGCTGGAAAATTACCAATGATGGCGCTCGGATCTGGATCTCCGGGATGCGGCCGCACCTCGAGTTTCTCGCCGCGCCATAAGGCGGAGAAGACCCCCCAATGCGAGGTGTGCGGCCGAAACACCGCGGCGCTGTCCGGAGCAGAAGTGTTGACGGTCATGCTAAGGGTCCCAGTGCTTTACTTCGCAACGGCCGGGACTGGCCCCAAACGCGGCGGCAAAAATTGGGATAGGTTTCCAGCATCGCCTCGCATACCGGGCCCCGCAGCGCTCCCAGCTCTTCAGGCGAAGGGTCCGGCGTCAGCGGTACCTCCGGGAGTGCATCGTACCCGAATCCCGTTGCCTGCCGGATCGACTCAGGGCTCTCGCCCGGATGACAGGACGCCAGAGAGAAACGCGCACGGGCCGGGTCGAATTTAAACACGCAACGGCCAGTGACGAGCGCCTGCGCCGTGCCCCGCCGGAACACGCCTGGAGGCGATATGCCGGGTGCGGAAACAATATCGACGCGCGGCACCAGGACGCGAGGCGAATGTTCGTCACGAAACAAAATGGTTCGCGGTACCATGAGATACAGATACGCCGATCCAAAACTGCCCGGAAACCGCCGGTTTGTCCCCGGCCAGTCACCGGTACCGATCAGGTTGATATTGGCTTGCCCATCGATCTGGCCGCCTCCGAGGAAGAATACGTCGATCCGGCCTTGGCCCGCGAGATCAAACAGTTCACGCGAGCCCTCAGTGAAGGGGTTTCCGGTGCGCTTGTGCAGCAGGGAGAGCCGCAGAGGTGCGCCCAGCTTTTTGAGGAGCCAACAAGCAGCCGCCGGCACCGGGCTTGCCGCGCCAATTGCAATGTGGCGCGCCGGCGGGGCTGCTGGATCGCTGATAAGGCGCGCGATTGCCCCAGCCATTCGCTCCTCGACTGCGATCGGGGCGGGGCTCATGAGACAGCAACGTAGCGGACGAGATAATCGCGCAAACCTTCTTCTGTCCGCGCAAGCCGCGCGTACTCGGCCATGTGCGCCGGGTCATCCCCATATTCATCGAGCAGCGCCATCGGCCACGCCCCACGCTCGGCCACCGCAATCGCCTCGATATAGCCGGCCGAAATCGCACCCGGCGCGAGCCGTTCGTCCTCCAGCAGATTGCTTGCAGTCACGCGCTCCACAGTAACCAAGGTGCGCTTTGCCGCATGGGCCATCGTGGCAAGCTCCCGGCGGCGGCCTACCCATACATTGCCCTCGCGATCCGCCATGACAGCATGAAAGGCCGCAATGTCTGGGGCGAGCGCGGGCAATAATACGATTGGGTCCGAACTATCGGAGAGCGGATTATCGATCACGATCCAATCCGGGCGATGGGGCAGAATGTCGCTGCCGATAATCCCACGCAGCGGCATAAAGGGAACGCCCTTTTCAGCCGCTTGCAGCATTGTGTGAATGGCCGGACAGGTGGCCTCGGTCACCGTGATCTGCCCGGCCGCCAGCGCGCGGGTGAAGCATGGCCCAAAGCCCGCCTCGCCCAAGCTCACGCCGCTGGTTTCAATGCTGGCCACGCATCCAGCCCCGATGAGCAGGTCAGAGGCGTAGCCCGACACCGGCACCCCGAGTAGGCGCAATTCGCGCTTACCCGCCCGAACGAGTTCCCGGGCAAACTCACAAGGCGTGAGGGAGGTATCCGGCGGCAAGGCCAGCAGCATCCCATCCGACACGAACCCGGCCAGGGCCCGCAGGCTTACTACCGGCACAGTACCATCACCAGCTCGCACGGCCCTGCTGGGGCACAGTCTTGCGCTCTCTTTTTGCAGGATTTCCCTGGCACTGCTCCTCCAAATAGGTTAGGCTGACCCGCGGATCCACCGAAGTTGTCAGCCTTGCCGCAGCAGACTACCATGGTAGTCAGAAATCGCATGGCAGGCCGGTTCCGGGACACGAAATCGAGATAACGCCCCCACTGGGTTGAGGCTGTTGAGTTGCGCCCCTTCCCCCTGCCAAAACCAGAGCCCTGATCGCGCATCCGTAATAGCATTGCCGCTTTGCGGCATTCACGAACGAGGCTTGCAACTGCCGCCAGAACCCGTCCACAGTGCGTGGTCCTTCTACCAATCTCGGGTGTTCATTTTGGGTAGGCCACGCGCGCTTCCTCGGGATCTAGCTTAGGAGCACGGGACTTAAGGTAGCTGTCGAGCGTCCGCCATCAAAGAGCAAGCTGCCATTCGGCCCATTCGTTGGCGGGCCATTATTGATTGCGAATGTTACTTTGCCGATAGCCGAGCCTCCCGCATTCTGCGTAGCCGTGATCGTACCGGCGAAGCCGCCATCCGGCTGCTGTAGGAGCTTGCCGGAGATCAGATCGCCGCTCGATAAGACCGTCTGGTTCTGCGCGCCGCTGAGCGCGGGCGCTCCGGTTTGAGGATCGTGGCCGAAGGTGGCATGCCCGGTGTAGCCGATCAGATCGTAGTGCAAGCTCGTATAGTCCACC
>JAFAHH010000616.1 GCA_019237355.1 Acetobacteraceae bacterium
CGACCTGGCCCGTGCCGCGCAGATAATAATGAAATTCGTTGGCATTTGGGTTCCAATGGAGGTTGCGCTGCTTGCCCGGCTTGATGACCATCAGCCCGCCCGACATGGTCTTGGAGGCTGGGAACTCATCGATGCTTGCGAGGCGGAATGTGCCACCTTCGAAATCGCGCGCCGCCCGCGGGTCGTGCAGGAGGCGGAATTTGTGCGTGGATTCCCGGGGCCAGGGAGCCTCCATCGCTTGCGATGCAGGCAGGATCGGCCCAGCCTGGATGTAGGTCTCTCCTTTCGGGAAGGGGTCGAACGCGTCCTTCGGCAGATCGAAGTTGGCCCCGAGGAACTCCTTGGGCGTCACGTTGATCCAGTCGGTGATCGAAAACGTGCCGTGCTCTGAGAACGCGCCGTTATCGAAAGACAGGATGAAATGGCAAGGCTTGTCTCCGATGGTCTGGATCGAATGGCCGTGGCCTTTGGCGAAGAACCAAAGATCGCCCGGCTCGTAATTGTTGATCTCGCTCGCGCCCGAGGGGTCGAGCACCACGGTTTGGCACCTTCCATCGATCACAAACGCCCATTCGGCGGCGATGGCGTGCCAATGCAGCTCGCGCGACGCGCCCGGGTTAAGGAACATGTGGACGCCCGCGATCCCCTTACTGACGGGGAGCTGGTGGACCGTCGACTCCTTCGCCCACCCTCCAGAGGTGATTTTCGGCGTGCTGCCGTCGAGGGAATACTTGAAGTTCGGCATCGCCTCGACGTCTTTAGGGTCGTGGTATGCGACCTTGGCGCCCGGCGGAAGCTGTTGCGCGTTCCTGCCGATGCCGCCTTCGCCGGGATTGCCTTTATCGGTTGCACCTGTGGTGGCGGCAGCGGCCACTTGCGTCAGCGCAAGCCCGCCCGCGCCAAACGCGGCTGCGCCCAAAAGAGTACGTCGGCTAGCGTCCATTTTTTGATTCCTCCCAAATCGGTGCGGACGGGAACGAACCGAGCGTGATCGCGTCCTCCTCACGCCCGCGGCAGCTCCTAACGATGCTACGGCCTTATTACTGGCCAGACGCCTTCAGGTTCCTACCTCCTGAAAGCAATCCGCCCCAGGGCAGGCTGGACAGATGGCTTACTGGAAACCAAGCATTGCAACCAACAGTCGACCCCTGGAGATCTCCACGAGCACATAGAAGGCATACCGAGCTTCCGCTTGCTCGCCGGGCACAACCGTGGAGGTTAGAGCCCATGGAAGCTTCACTACTCAAACAGGAGATTGCCGCTCCGGCATTTCGGCTCCGGGCCGCGTGGCTGGCGCCCGGGTTGCTCGGGCTGACCATCATCATGATCGCCCTGAATGGACGCATGAATGTCAGCAGCCTGGGGCCAGTGCTGGGGCAAGTCATCCATGATCTCGGCCTTTCGCCCGCCCGCGCCAGCCTATTGACCACCTTGCCCACCTTGGTCTTCGGCCTCGGCGCGCCCCTCGGCCCGCTGCTGGCGCGCCGCGCGGGCGTGGACCGAAGCGTGCTGATCGCGCTGCTGGTCACGGCCGGGGCGACCGCCCTGCGCGCCGTTCCGACACAGGCGGCGTTGTTCGCCGGGCAGATTCTGAGCTGCGCCGGCATCGCCGTGATCAACGTGCTGGGGCCAAGCTTGGTCCGCCACAAGTTTCCGCACCGGACCGGTTTGATGACCGGCCTGTTCACCATGGGCATTTGCGCGGGCGGCGCGTTGTCTGCAGCGGCGACCGCGCCTCTGGCCACCGCCATCGGATCCTGGTCCTGCGCCTTGGCCTTTTGGGCCTTGCCCGCCGTGCTTACGGCTGGCCTTGGCGCGGCATATTTGCAGCCAGGGCGGGACCGCGTATCGCGCGGCTTATCCAAGCGCAAGCTGTGGCGTGACCCGGTCGCCTGGCAAGTGACCCTGTTCATGGCCATGCAATCGGCGCTGGGCTACATCCAGACTGGCTGGCTGCCCGTCATTTTGGCTGACCGGGGCATGTCGACCGTGGATGCAGGCCTGGTGCTCTCGTTCTCCATGGTAGCGCAATCCGTGGTCTCGCCCTTCGTGCCGTCGCTGATCATACGTTTGCCGGATCAACGGATCGCCGCGGTGCTGGCCACTGCGGTCAGCCTGATCAGTTTGGTAAGCTGCCTGCTTGCGCCGCTTCCTGCGATTTGGATGAGCGCGGCCGTGCTAGGCGCCGGGCAGGCCAGCATGTTCGCGATCGCGCTGACATTCATCGTGATCCGTGCGCCCGGCGCTGCATCAGTCGCGCAGCTTTCGGCGATGGCGCAAGGCATAGGTTACCTGCTGGCCTCGGCCGGTCCGTTTCTTGCGGGACTGCTGTACTATCACGCCGGCCGGAACGCCGTGGCGGCGCTGATCACGATCCTGTGCGCCATTGCCGCGTTCTCTGGGCTGGGAGCCGGACGCCCCAGAAGCGAAAGGCCGGACAGGGGATTGGCAAGTTAGATATGGGTGCCCCTGCGCTAGGAGGTGCCGGGGATAGCATCACGGCCGCCCCCGTCGGCCCGGAACGGAGCCGACACAACAGAATAGCATGCCTTTGTGGGGCTCGGTTAGAAGGACGCGATTACGTCAAGCACCGACTAGGAGTTCCGATGATTTTGGCGCGAATCGGATATGGACAAGCATTCTAGTAAAGTTAGAAAAGGACGCCCTGTAGACCACCACGCGGCAGCAGAGTTGCTAAAAGCGACATTGGAGGTAGCTCAGGCTTCTTATAGAGACAGATCCCCGATAAATGTTCCGTCCGAGGTGGCCAGTGCGACCGAACGACTGTTCGAATCCAAAACGCAAGCATACCGCGATGCCTTAGTGAGTTGCACTGTGGCGCGTATTCTTGATCCGGCAATCGACATCCGCCTACCGGCAACGGAATACGGCGAGAATGCCTTCAGTAGCCGCAGTCTGGCTGACAAGGTAGTCACGCCTTTCCTCCAGTCGCATGCCATCCCGGCATCCGTGTCCCCGTTTCTGTCTGCGCTTCGAGGTGGCGCCAAGTTTATGAAAGGAGGACAGCCACGCATTCAAAGGGACCAACAAGGCTTCGATGCAGTCGTGGAAATCGTCGATTACCTATGTTCTGCCAATCAGGAGCACGCAAAAAATTACCTGGCGTTTCTGCTCCGGAGATTTGTCCAGTTGAGGGATGAGAGCAATATTGCGCTCAGGAGGATTGCGAAACCCAACCTCGAACAAATTCGTAGCCTCATAAGAGGGCTACTCAGCATTAAGAGTGGCGGCCGCTTTTCAGCGATGCTGTCGATTGCAATGTTTCAAACCCTGAGTGACTGTCACGATCTAGGGTGGGACGTAGAGTTTCAAGGGATCAACGTAGCCGACAAAGCTTCCGGAGCAGCGGGCGACATAACTATTCGCAAAGCCGGCTCGGTTGTCCTTGGGGTAGAGGTTACGGAGCGGCCTGTTGATGAGAGCCGAGTCGCTCTGATCTTTGATCAAAAGGTGTCGCCTAAGTCCCTGGCCGACTATCTGTTCATCACTACGGCTGAACCAAGCGCGGCTGCCTTAGCTGCAGCACGCAACTACACCGCCGTTGGACATGAAATGAATTTTGTTCCACTTGAGGGCTGGCTCGTTCACAACTTGGCCAGTATCGGCCCAGCATGCCGGACGCTGTTCCAGAACAAAATGGTTGCTCTGCTGGAAGCCTCGGGTGTCCCGTCTGAACTCAAGGTTGCTTGGAACGCTAAAATGGATGCGGCGATTGCGCTGACATAAGAATATACTTACTTGAGAGCCAGGGGTTCAATCAGCTTTCTGTTCGGCCAGAACGGCATTCAATAATTCATCCAAAGGCACTCTTGCCGTTTCTTTTTGATGGAATGGCAATGCTTTTCGGGCGCTTCGAACCGGCGCCATCCCTTGTACCATTCGTCCAGTTGATCGCAGCGGTACCCGGAAATGGCGACCTTAGCACGTACTTTGTTAAGCACCCTCGCGAGTAGGAGATGCTGCTCAAGGTTCATCTCGAATCCGTATGCCTTAACATCCCCACGTGTTTGATGCAGATAGGGAGGGTCACAGTAGAAGAGGGTGCTCGGGCCATCGTACAGCTCTATCACCTCAATTGCGGGCCGGTTTTCGATCTGGACGGGTAAGAGGCGGCTGGCAATGTCCTGTAGAGCTTTGACGCCGCCAAGCCAACGAGACACCACGCCCGACATTCCCGCCCGGCTGGTGTTTTTGCAATTTGCCCAGCGCCCGAGGGTCGCTGTTTGGGCAAGCCCAGTCCGCGCCTGGCGGGCCCTGATGTAGAACCGGCGCGCGCGCTCGGCAGCGCTAATGTCTTCGCTGCTATCGTGAATGGCTCGGTAAAACTCCTCTCGCGAGAACGGCGTAAGGGAAATGGCGCGGATTAGTTGCTCGTTCTGATTGCGGAGTACGCGAAAGAAGTTTACCACCTCACCGTCAATGTCATTGTAGGTCTCCACAGCGGAAGGA
The DNA here is from genome assembly GCA_019237355.1 of Acetobacteraceae bacterium. Taxonomy (GTDB): domain Bacteria; phylum Pseudomonadota; class Alphaproteobacteria; order Acetobacterales; family Acetobacteraceae; genus JAFAHH01. The sequence continues at coordinate 4,471 of JAFAHH010000616.1, forward strand.
TGCCGGTTGAGCAGCACGGCCGCTGATCCAGAAAAAGGCTCGCAGTAGTGGTGGCACCGAGGAAGCAGCGGAAGCAGCCAGTCCAGGTGATTAAATTTGCCTCCATACCATCCAAAAACGATCCTGCGCCGGTTAAGCGGGCGCTGCAGGACCACAACGTTATTGGACGAGTTTGCCTTGTCCAGGTAAATGGGTGACAAGCCGCGCTTGCCGGGGCTTTCCTCTTCAATATACTCCGGCAGCCTGGTCTGGGGGCCCGCAGTCATTTGCTCACCTCAGCTACTGCCGCCGTTCAGGCGTGCACTCGGATGGTCACGCATACGTATCGTGAATGATCGTCCAGACGACGCTACACTATGTCGATCCACATGGATAGCAAAACGATTTTTACGGGCCTGCGAATCGAGCGTCCCATTCTAGACCATGATGCGCTTCACGTCGAAAGGCGGGGTCCAGCCTTTCCTAAACCCCACCTCAAGCCATCGCGCTCAAAGCCCCCACCGGCGACCAGGCCGGGTCAGACGCATCGGTGGGCGCGTCGGCAGGGGCCGCTCATTGAAGCCAGTGATATCGATGGACCCAGCCGCCATGGAAAGCCGGCCTTGGGACCCGTCGCGCTCGAGTTTCAGCCACGGAACGGATCGATCGCGGCATACTGAGTGATGTCGAGGGATCGTTTGTACCCGAAAGTATCGAGCGCATTATACTTTGGTAGGAACGCGTCAGGATTGCCGCTCCCGAGCGGCTAAACCACAGTACACCCAGGATCGAGGGAGGGCGAACCGGCAGCCTGGCCCCCTACCGCCAGGAATGAGCGCGTTTGACTTCAGACCTAGGTATACGTCGATCGACTCCTTGGGATGGCTAGCAAGTGCTTAAGTCCAATTGAGTGATTGCGCCGTCATCCGTCATTTTGGGGTCAGTGGCACGTGAAATCTTCCGCAGCGACACTCGTGAAGGAGCCCGTCATGACCCTGGCCGTCTTCGATGTTGCTCCCGAAGGCAACATGTCAAGGTACCTTCAGGAAATCCAAAAGTTCCCGCTGCTCTCTGCAGAGGAGGAGCTGAGCTTGGCCCTTCGCTGGCGCGATGGGCACGATGCGGAAGCGGGCCACAAGCTTGTCACCTCCCATCTGAGGCTTGTGGCGAAAATCGCCAGGGGGTTCCGCGGCTATGGCCTGCCCATGGCCGAGCTCATTGCCGAAGGCAATCTCGGTTTGATGCAGGCAGTGAAGCGGTTCGACCCGGATCGCGGCTTTCGCCTCGCGACCTACGCGCTGTGGTGGATCCGTGCCGCCATGCAGGAATATATCCTGCACTCCTGGTCGCTCGTGAAGACCGGCACCACCACGGCGCAGAAGAAGCTGTTCTTCAACCTGCGCCGACTCAAGCGCGAGATGCAGGCGATTGATGGCGGCGATCTCCAGCCCGAGCAGGTAAGCAAGATCGCCCATACACTCGAGGTTCCGGAACAGGACGTAATCAGCATGAATCGCCGGCTTGCGTCCCCCGATTACAGCCTGAATGCACCGGCACGCGCCGACAGCGAAGGGGAGTGGCAGGACTGGCTCGTGGACGATACCGAGAGCCACGAGATCGCGATTGCCGAGCGCGAGGAACTCAGTGGCCGCAAAGCCCTGCTCGCCGCGGCGCTAAAGAAGCTGAACCAGCGCGAGCGGCACATCCTGACCGAGCGCCGGCTCAAGGACGCCCCGGCCACCCTCGAGGAGCTATCGCAGCAGTACCGCATCTCCCGCGAGCGCGTCCGCCAGATCGAGGGCCGCGCCTTCGAGAAACTGCAGAAGGCGATGCGGACCCAAAGAATTGAGGTCAGTCAGAAGCACCATCGTACTGCAGTCAGCCGCCGAGACGAGCTGGCATTTACAATGGAGCAATAGGACGACCGGCAATGACAAGTGAGTGATATTCTCGGTCGCAATGAGTTTCTCACTTTGAACCGACTGGCATCGGCGGCCGGACCTTAATGGGTCGCGCTGGATCTGGCCCATAGCAAGAAGAAGCAGCGGCCGGTTGAAGGGCATCGCCAGCTTGTTTGAATGGGATAGGCCTCCCATACAAGCACGGCGACGGGAGGTGACCATCAGGCCCTGCCATGATGTATGCGGTTCGTGAGGATTGGCCGACCGGACGGCTGCTTTGCGAGTGTCCCTCCTGCGGAACTCTGCAAATGGTTGCTGCCCTTCCGGCCTGTGCAAGTGCACGCTGTATCCGATGCAACCAATTGCTGCGGCGGACGCGGTATGAGCCGCTCGTCCGACCCCTCGCCGCGGCGCTCGCCGGCTTGGCGCTGTACGGGGTGGTGCTTTTCCTGCCGTTCATGCAAATCGAGCTTTGGAGCCGGGACCATACGGCTACGATGCTTGAGTTTCCGGCGGAGCTGCAGACGAACGGGTTCTGGGAGCTGGCAGCGGCGTTCTTGCTCTTCGTGCTGGTGCTGCCGCCGCTCAGGCTGGCCCTGTTAGCGTGGGTGTTGATCGGATTGCGCCTGCGCCGGCCGCCAAGAGGTTTGCGCGCGCTTTTTCGGTGGCACGAAAGGAGCGGTCCATGGGCCATGACCGAGGTGTTCCTGGTTGGGGTCTTCGTGGCTTACTCACGCTTGGCCGACCTTGCCCAAATTGATATCGGACCGGCGGCCTGGGCCCTCGGCGGACTGATGCTTGCCTCCGTATGCGCCGAAATCGCGCTCGATCCAGCCGCGGTATGGGAGGCGATCGATAGTCGCACGCCGCGCACCGCTCTGGCGGGGGCGAAGGACGAGGGCAACCCGGTTGGATGCCCGTGTTGCGCACTTCTGTGCCACCCCCGGCCGGATCGTTTGAGCCGGTGCCTGCGCTGCGGCGCCTTACTCTGGCCGCGCAAGCCGGCAAGCCTCGCGCGAACCTGGGCCTTGCTGATAGCCGCCGTTATCTGCGTCGTGTTCGCCTATGCCGAACCGGTGATGACGGTATCCAATTTCGGGGAGGGCGAGACGAGCACGATCTTCGGTGGCATGATTGAATTGGCCGAATTAGGCTGGTGGCCGATCGCGGTTATCGTGTTCCTCGCCAGCATCACGATTCCGATGTTCAAGCTGGTCGCGCTTGCGGTGATGCTGCTGAGCGTGCATCTCCGCTCCGCCACTGGGCTACGCGCCCGTACACGGATCTATCGGTTCGTTGAAGTGATCGGCCGCTGGTCGATGATCGACGTGTTTATGGTATCGATCCTAACTGTGCTGGTTCAACTCGGGTTCATCGCCACGGTGCAACCCGAGGTCGGGGTAGTGGCGTTCGGCGCCGTGGTAATCTTAACCATGCTGGCCGCATACAGCTTTGATCCTCGCCTGATGTGGGACGCCGCCGGACGAGGCCGGGGAGCCGAGTGATGCCCAACGTTCGGCTTGAAGCGAAAATCCGCACGCCTTCAAATTATTCCCTAATCTGGCTGGTGCCACTGGTCGCG
>JAFAHH010000630.1 GCA_019237355.1 Acetobacteraceae bacterium
AAGCCAAAGCAGCCGCAAAGGGCGGCCGATACGGGTACTGTAAGCCAATAGGGCACAGCGAAATCGGCCATCAAAATCGCCGTCGTGTAGCCGCCGATTGCGTAGAAGGCTCCATGGCCCAAAGATATTTGCCCATTATAACCGGTGAGTAGGTTCAATCCCAGAACGGCAATCGCATATGCAATCGCGCTCGTCGCTCGAAACAGTTGATAGCCGGGCAGGACAAAAGCCAAGACGATAGCGACCCCGACAATCAGCGTGGCAAGCAGCTTTCGGAGACCTTGCGGACGAGCTCGCAGCTTGCAGGCTGCCGGCGCGGGCCAAACGGACCAGAGATGAAAGAGCACCGCTAAACCCGGGTGGTGATGGCCCGGCCAAGAAGGCCAGAGGGTTTGATGATCAGCACGCAGATGATAATCGCCAGAGCCAGCGTGAGCTTCAGCTCCGTCCCCACCAGATAGGCGCCGGCAAGATTCTCCATGATTCCGACCGCATAACCTCCGAGCACAGCGCCGAAAGGACTGTTGATGCCGCCGAGCAAGGCTCCAGCAAATGCATATAACATGACGCCGCCCATCATGTTGGGATCAAGAAACACGACAGGTGCAATCAGCATAGCCGCCACTGCGCCGAGCGCGGCGGCCAGGCCCCAGCCCAGGGCAAACATTCGCTGGACCCGGATCCCGACGAGCCGGCTAGAGAGCGGATTATGCGCCGCCGCGCGGAGAGCCAGGCCCAACGTAGTGCGGCGGAAAAACAGATAGACCAGCAGCAACATTGCAAAACTTATACAGAACGAGCCAAGTTCGTGGCCGGATACAACGCCCGCCAGAAATGGCGGGCTGCCGTCGAAGGGCGTTGGAAAGGCTTTGATCTCGTAACCCCAGATCCACCCGCTTAGACTGTTGAACAGCAATAACAATCCAATAAAGGCGCCAACCGATGCGAGTGCCGGCTTTCCCGCCATTGGCCGCATGATAAGCCGCTCGATAACGGCACCCAGGAAAAAAGATACGAGAATCGTTGTGATAAACGCTAGCCAGTACGGGACCCCTGCCGAAATCAGCGTGTAGGCGATGTAGGCTGAGAATGTCGCCATCTCGCCTTGGGCAAAATTCACGTGGTGTGTGGTCTGGTAGATCATCACCAGCGCAAGCGCCATGCTGGCATAAATGCCACCCGTTGCAATTCCGGAAAGCAGCTGGTGGGCCACCCCTTGCACCGGAGCTAATACCCGAGATACGAACGGCGGATGGCCTCGTTCCTGCGAATTTCGGCCGCGGGCGCCTCCATAACGATCCGCCCTGTTTCCAGCAAGTAGGCATGATCGGCGATGCTGAGCGCCAGATTGGCGTTCTGCTCAACCACCAGAACGGTTACATTTTCCCGCTTGTTGATGCTGCCGATGATCTGAAAGATCTCGCGTGTGATCAGGGGTGCCAGGCCAAAAGAGGGCTCGTCGAGCAACAACAGCACTGGGCGAAGCAATAGCGCGCGGGCTAGGGCCAGCATTTGCTGCTCGCCCCCCGAAAGCGTTCCGGCTTGCTGGCGCAGTCTTGGTTGCAGCTTTGGAAAATACTCCAGCATCCGCGCGATATCAGGCCGCACCCCGCGATCGCGCCGAGTATATGCGCCGAGTCGAAGGTTTTCTTCGACCGTGAGCTCGAGGAAGGTGCCTCGCCCATCCGGGACATGGGCCATTCCGCGGCGCACGATCTCTTCAGTCGCCCTTCCGTCGATCCGTTCTCCGGCAAACACGATCTCGCCCGAAGTACGAACCATGCCGCATATCGCGCGCAGCATCGTGGTCTTGCCCGCGCCATTTGCCCCTAGCAGGGTCGTAAATCCTCCCGGCCTGACGGCCAAGTCAACGCCGTGTAGAACCCATAGATCGCCGTATCCAGCCCGCAAGTCCTTAGTTTCAAGCAGCGGGGGCATCCATTATGTCGCCCAGATAAGCGCGGATCACCTCGGGATCGGAGCGCACTTGGACAGGCAAGCCCTCCGCGATTTTGATCCCGAACTCAAGCGCAACCACCCGGTCTGAAACGCGCATCACCAGGCTCATATGGTGTTCAACAAGCACAATCGTGACCCGGAAATATCTGCGAATTCGGCCAATAAGGGTCGCCAGCTCACTAACCTCGGTGTGATTGAGCCCGGCCGCAGGCTCGTCGAGCAGCAAAAGTTTAGGGTTGGTGACCAGCGCCCGGGCCAGCTCGATCCGCTTGCGCGTCCCGAAAGGCAGGCTGCCGGCCCGGGTTCCAGCGATAGCTTCCAGCTCGAGTAGCTCAACGAGATCATTTGCCCTGTTGCGGGCTTGGGCCTCCTCTTCTTGTACCGGCGGCAAGCGGAAGGCGTTGCGAAGGAACCCGGTGCGCCCCAGGGGATAGGCCCCGACCAGCACATTATCCCGGGCCGACATGCTGTCGAACAGCGCGATGTTTTGAAATGTGCGCCCTATCCCGGAACGGGCAATTTTGTGCCCTGCCACGCCTCGAATGGAGCGCCCATCAAACAAGATGTCGCCGCGCTCGAACTGATATATTCCGCTGATGCAGTTGAAGCATGTGGTTTTGCCGGAGCCGTTGGGCCCGATCAAGCCGCAGATCTCATCTTGCCAGACGTCAAAAGACACGCCGCCGAGGGCAACCACCCCGCCGAACCGAACCACGACATCTTGCACGCTAAGAAGGGGCCGCGGCCCGGCCGGAACAGACGATCCGGCTGATACCGGCCGGGTGGGCGCGTGCTCGGCGTTACCTGTTGTCCCTGGGCGCAGCGGTTTCTCAGTGGCGTTTGAGCACGATGGTATCGATCGGATAGATATCGGCATTGTTGGCGAGAATTGGCGGACCTTCCAGCGTAGCGTGGGCCTTCTGGCCCTCAAAGCTCTGCCAAGTCACTGCGATTGCCTGCGGGTTGGTGGCATCGACCTCAATGGGGGTGCCCGCCACACTCCGAAGCGTAACCTTCTTGCCCTTGAACTCATCGAGTGGGTGCAGTCCGGTTACCACATGCTCCCGGACCAGATTGAGCAGGCCAGTCGTATCTGGAAACGCTTGGCTGGCGGTGGGGAGAAGCATCTCGCGGATGTCCGGACGTTTGTTGATAGCGGCATTCGTAGGGGCGAACATGGTGTAGGGCACCACGCCGCGGGCGTAGGGGGCATCCCCAGACAGTTGCAAGATTTCGACCCAAGTACTGAACCGCCGGTCGGATGCCAGCACGGTAAACCCGTCTTCATAGGACCTGTTCTGCATCCCTTGTGGCGCGCCCTGGGCGGCAACACGGGTCACCAGACCGGCTAACGTGAGGCTGATTCCGCTGGCCAAGACCGCTCGGCGCATTACCATGCTATTCCTCCGCTCGATTGTTAGAAATGGTGGTGAGAGCTGCCTGACAGAGCCAGCGCAACCTGGAACGAAGGAGGTTCGGCTTGTTCCACCAGCATGTCTAGAGCCCGGGCTCTCTCTGGGTAACAATTGCCAGCACCGGGGCGGCCATGCCATTGCGGTTTGCCATCGCCCAGCCAGCCAAGTCCGGTGCGCGCGTGACCAAGTCTTGCGCCCGCCATAACGGCGGCCGTGCCGCAGCAGGAATCCTTACAGTTGCTGGCGGGCGCGGCGAACTCCTTGCACCGCCGCCGTCCGCGCACGGACTAAATCGCAATCGCTTCGTGCGAGGGATCGGGAACCCACACCGCGGTCAATTCGCCAGCCCGGTGCAGCTGCGCCAGGCTCACCGCACCCTCCGCTGGCTATTCCAACGGCTACGCCGCTGGAACCTTGAGCCAGCTCCGCCGGCCGATGGGTCTTCACCCGGTCGCCGCAGCGGCGCGGGATCAGCGATGGCGCCGCAACAAGGCAGGAATTCCCGAGCCTGCAGGTGCCGGCAGACGCCATAGCCGCAGGGCCCGGCCTCATAGCAAAACTGCAGCCGCGCCCCGTTGCGGGCCAACTTGTGGGCGAGCTTGCTGAGTGCCGCCGGAGTGTTCTCGATGATGCCGTAGCACCGCGCCACCTCCCGGCTGCCGCCATCCGCAATCGCCACCGTCATCGTCGCTTTATGCACGTCCAGGCCGACGAATGTGATCGACTCCCCCATGAACCCGTCTCCTCTGTGCGTGAGGCTCGGCGCCGGCCCATCCGGCGCAACCCTCGATCCGGCACACCAGTGAGACGGGGTCACCCCGATTCGGGAAAACGGACGTGGGGTCTAGCCAGCCAGGTTCGATTCCAGCCCGGCAAAAGCCCCTTACGCTCCTGGCACGACAACCGCCGCGACAGCCTGGGCGGCGATCCCCTCCCCTCGCCCGGCAAAGCCCAAGCGTTCGGTTGTTGTCGCCTTAACCGAAACCCGGCCGGGTTCAACGCCCAGGATCGCAGCAAGCCGCATCACCATCGCTTCTGCGTATGGCGCGATTTTGGGGCGCTCGCAGATTAGAGTGACATCGGCGTTCGCCAGCATCCCACCCCGCGCGGCGATCCGCCCAGCCGCATGCGCCAGGAACTGGGCGCTATCAGCGTCCCTCCAGGTGGCATTGCTGGGCGGAAAATGTCGGCCGATATCCCCTTCGGCGAGCGCTCCGTAGATCGCGTCGCATAAGGCGTGAATGCCCACATCCGCATCCGAGTGGCCGGCCAGGCCGCGATCATGCGGCACCGGGACGCCGCACAAAATAAGCGGCCGCGCATGCGCGAGGGCGTGGACATCAAACCCAGTCCCGACGCGAGTCACCAGCCGGGAGGCAAGAGCGCGCTCCATCCGGGGCAGATCCTCTTTGTAAGTCAGCTTCACATTCTCCTCGGACCCGGGCACGATCCGAACGATTTCCCCGGCCCGCTCCAGCAGCGCGGCGTCGTCGGTCGCTGGGTCTGAAGTGCCCGATGCGGCAGCCGCGCGATGCAGCCTTAGCAGCAGCGCATAGCGAAATGCTTGGGGAGTTTGCGCCCGAAACAAGCCCTCGCGCGGCACGGTTGCTTCGATCCATAATCCAGTGGCGCGCTTCAGTGTGTCAGCAACAGGGAGCGCCGGAATCGCCCCCGGAGCATCTTTTAGCGCGGCGATCAGTGCCGGTACCGTTCCAGCGGGAACGAAGGGCCGGGCCGCATCATGCACAAGCCCAATGTCGGGCGCGTGCGGTTCGAGCGCCTCCAGCCCAGCCAGCACGCTCCCCTGCCGGCTGGCGCCGCCAGGCACGGGATCCAAAAAGGAAAGCCCGGCCAGCGCCTGGCCGATCAGGGCAGGGTCTCCGACCGGCTGCAGGAGATCCACATGCCGCGCCAGTGCTTCCGCCGCATGGCGGATCACGGGCTTGCCCGCGAGGCGCAGGAATTGCTTGGGGGTATGGGTGCCGAAACGGGTTCCTGACCCAGCGGCGACCAAAATTGCGGCGACTCGCATGGCCGCAAATTCATCGGCTGATCGCGATTGCGCAATCCCCAGCGTAACCCTCTAAACGATCCCGCGTCACAAGAGAGACATCCACTATGACTTTCCCCGAACGCCAATCAGCTCCGGCCCGCACCCGGACCCAAAGCACATCCCGACCCTATTCAAAACCTCCCAGCACAAACAAATCCTCCGAGAGACGATTGAGAAACTAGACCAGTTTCAGGCTGACTGTGCAGCCCGAAACTGGTCTAAGTCTTTGTCTTACGAGCATCTTCACGCGCCTCCTTCAACCGCAAGCGTTTCCAGTCAAGCGCGATCGGCTCTAATTGCGGCGTTGCCTTCCTCGACTGCCCCATTGCCTGGTGCGCGCGCTGCCCTTACTGAGCGGCGACCCGTCTCCAAGCGACGTCTGGCCGGCGTCAGCACTCGCGTCACCACCGGGTCGATCCGAACCAAGCGCACCCCGTTTGGCCAGTGAGACCTGCGATGATATTAGAGAACCACGACCCCATGGTGCTTGGCCTTTCCCTCCGGCTCAACATGGATCGTGATCATCAGGCCTTGGATCTCGGATTTCAGCGCCGCCTCAACCCGGTCGCAAATATCGTGCGCCGCCGCCACCGTCATATCTCCCGGCACAACCAAATGGAACTCGAGGAAAGTCAGCCGCCCCGCGCGCCGCATCCGCAGATCATGCGCTTCGATCGCCCCCTCCGCGCTTTGCCCCACCAAGGCGCGGATACGGCCCACCACCTCATCGTCCGGCGCCGCATCCATCAAACCCCCGACCGAGGAGGAGATCACCGACAAACCAGACCACAGCACGTACACCCCAGCTAGGGCAGCAATTATGGGGTCGAGCTTAAGAATCCCAGTCGCAATCGTTGCTGCCACCCCCAGGACAACACCTATCGATGTGACTACGTCGCTCAGCAAATGCCGGCCATCGGCCACCAGCGCCGCCGATCTTACTTGCCGCCCTGTGCGCATCAGGAGCGCTGCCCATAGCCCATTCAACACCGTGGCGGCGGCGTTCATCCCAATGCCCTTGAGTGGCGCATTAAGCGGGTGTGGATTGCGCCAGCTTTCCCAGGATTCTTGGAAAATAGAGAGCGCGGCAATGACGATCATTACCCCCTCGATCACCGCAGCGAAAAACTCGGCCTTTTCGTGCCCGTACGGGTGGCCCGCATCCGCGGGCTTGGTCGCCAAGCGGAATGCGACATAGGCGATGATGGAGGCGGCGACATTGACCGTGCTCTCGAGCGCATCCGAGTAAAGGGCCGCGCTGCCAGTCAGCCACCAGGCGGCGCCTTTAAGGGCCAGCACCAGGCAGCCAATGCCGATGCTGCCGACCGCGACCCACTCTGCGCGGACTAAGCTCTTCTCCAAGCCGACCCCCTGGCCCCACCCGGCTGTAGCAAACCCCGGGGAGGCCAGGCCAGGGGCAATCCGGGCAAATGCTAGCGGCTGAGCTGGGCACAAGCTCGTATCCGTCTGTGTTGGAGGCGGACACGTTTTTGCTTCTACCTCCAAGCCAGTCCCGTGTTTCCTGCCCGGCTTTGCTTGCTTCATCTCGAGCAATCCGCGCCAGCCCCGGAACTCTGGTTGCTCTCCAACAGCGAGCCCGCGACAAGGGTGTCGCCTCGTTCCACGGCCGAGCCTAGAACACGGATGCCAAAGCCAAGGACTGGGCTTTCCTGCTGTAGGCCGGGCATCGTGACGCCCAACCTGGGCTGCCTCACGGTTGATCTGAACCGCCGATTGGGGTGCGGTGGGCACGAGCGTCCTCAGAGGGAGAAGCCCGAAATGGTCCATCACCTTGGCCGCAGGTTGAACGCGCCGTGGACCGGCCGTCATCGTCGAGGCGCGCAGCAAAGTCGATACGGGATCCACAGGAAACGATCGAAAGGGTGTGGGACGCCCTCGGGGGGATTGGGCGGCCCCTTCGGACAATCTCTCGCGAAGATTCGGCATTCGCGGTGTGTGGCGCACGGGCGCATCCAGCGCTTCCCGACGGAGCCGATCCGGTGAACTGGCGCGGCATCGTCGTCCTCACCGGCGCAGGTATCAGCCGCGAAAGCGGCCTCTCGACCTTCCGAGACGCGGACGGCATTTGGGCCAAGGTGCGGATCGAGGATGTGGCGACCCCGGAAGCGTTCGCCCGCGATCCGGCCAGCGTGCAGGCCTTCTATGACGCCAGACGAGTCCAGCTGCGTGACCCCGGCGTTCAACCGAACGCCGCCCATCGCGCGCTCGTCCGCCTCGCACGCGAGTACCCCGGCCCGGTCCTTGTCGTAACCCAGAATGTGGACGACCTGCATGACCGCGCAGGGCAGCCTGCCTTGCTCCATATGCACGGCGAACTCGCGAAGGCCCAGTGCCTGCACTGTGGCGCGGTCTCTCCGTTCGAGGGTGCCGGTCTAGCCGCCGCCTTCTGCCCCGCCTGCGGCGCCCGGGCCTTGCGTCCGTATGTCGTCTGGTTTGGCGAGATCCCAATGCACATAGAGGAGATTGAGGAGGCCCTGGAGGCATGCGGGCTTTTCGCCGCGATCGGCACGAGCGGCCAGGTCTACCCAGCCGCGGGCTACGCCGAGACGGCACGGGCGCACGGGGCGCGCACGGTCGAGTTGAACCTAGAGCCGACCACGCTGACTTGCAGCTTCGATCATGCGAGGCATGGACCGGCGACGGAGGTGGTCCCAGCTTGGGTGGATGAGGTGCTCTCGGCCACACGTGACCGTCGCTAGAGCGCGATGGCTTGAGGCGGACTCGGGTTCCCAATTCGCGAGCACCGGGTCCCATTTTGGGCGCAAAAAGGGGCCCGGATTGGGGTCCCGATCGTCGGAAAGCCTGAATCGCGCTCTCAAGCCAGAAATCCTAGAGCATGAGGACTTCGACCTGAAGTCACATGCTCCAGGACCTGAATCAATCAGGTCCCACGCCTCGGCGCCAGGCGCAGGTCACCCGGAGAACCAACGCAACAGAACGCGCCTGACCCTGTGCACCGCGCCGCGGGTAGCCTGGCTGTTCCATCTTGCGCTTCACCGCCCGGCTACGCAAACTGTTCCAAGCCCTCTTCGATGAGCTTCTCCCCCGATGGACGTGAATGTCGCGGCCGAGCTCGACCGGGCGCTAGCCGAGGTTCGCGCCTGCCGGCACTGCACCGGTTTGCCGTGCGGTCCGCGTCCCGTATTGCGCGCCTCGGCCACAGCCCGGCTGTTGATTACCAGCCAAGCCCCCGGGACGAAGGTGCATGCAACCGGTCTATCCTTTAACGACGCATCCGGGGACCGGCTCCGCGATTGGCTCGGCCTGCCGCGGGACGAGTTCTACGACGTAAGCCGGATCGCCATCTTGCCGGTGGGCTTGTGCTATCCGGGCCGGCTGCCGAATGGGGGCGACGCACCGCCGCGCCGCGAATGCGCTCCGCTCTGGCACCCACGCCTCCTACCCCTAATGCCGGCGGTCCGGTTGCGGCTGCTGGTCGGCAGCTATGCCCAAAATCTGGTGCTGGGTCCCGGTGCCACGACCGAGCGGGTGCGGCGCTGGCGCGACTACTTGCCGCGCTACTTCCCTCTACCCCATCCCTCCTGGCGGATCATCATCTGGGCGCGGAAAAACCCGTGGTTTGAGCAAGACGTCGTGCCTGGGCTGCGGCAAGCAGTTGGGGCGGTGCTGGACGGGCATGCGTAACGGCCTGGTTTACCTGGCAGCTTACGGAACCTTGATGCAGGGCGAGGCAAACCCGCTCCCCCCGTGGGTGCAGCGGTTGATGCACCGGCAAGGCCCATGTCGTATCCCAGGCCGCCTCTACGCGATCGGACCCGGCCGGCGTTATCCCGGTCTGGTGTTGCCCGCTGACCCTGGGGATGAATGCGTGCTGGGCGATCTCTATCTGATCGGCCGTAGGGAGGCCGAGGCGAAGCAGGTGCTGCGGGTGCTCGATCAGTATGAGGAGTTTGACCCGTTGCATCCGCGCGGCTCGGAGTTCGTGCGCCAGCGTGTGATGCTGAAGGAGCCGCACCTAGCCGCTTGGGTATACCTCTTTAACAGCAATCCCGAGGCGAAGCGGTTTTCGCGCATCACTACGGGCAACTGGAAGCGATACAGGCCGTAATCCGGTTGGGGGAGCGTTCGGGAGCCACCCAGAATGCGACGGATGCTGAAAAGCAAAATCCACCGTGCGACAGTGGTGGAGGCGAATGTGGACTACGAAGGTTCGGTCGCAATCGACCGGGCACTCATGGAAGCCGCAGATATTCTGCCGCATGAGTCGGTGGAGATTTGGAATGTGACGCGCGGCACGCGGCTGACCACTTACGCGATCGAAGCTCCGGCCGGGTCGGGCGCCATCACCGTGAACGGCGCGGCCGCACATTTGAATGCCCCTGGCGATCTCGTGATCCTCGCCACCTTTGCCTATATGGACGAATACCAAGCCGTTACGAACGATCCGAAGGTGGTGTTTGTGGATGCGGCGAACCGGATCGTCGAGACGCGGCCCGAGCGGCTCAGGGGGACGCCGGCCCGCCATCTTTCAGCGACTTAGCTAACTGTTGCTGCCGGCGGCGAAAAGCGTAGCTGGCGGACCCTGAGTTGCGGGGGAAGCCCAATAGATCCGGCAAAATTACGATATCGGAACATTCAGGGCGACCGGACGACTCAGCCCGGCACAGGACGCTGCCGGGGCACGGCCAGCGTTGGGTCAGCATCGGGGTTGGCGGGCATGGAGAGTCCCGCCGCCTGGGGCGAAGGGGGCCAAGGTTCCGGCGGCGAAGCCGGTGGAATAGCCCGCGGAGGGGAAGCGGCCCAAGGTTCGGATCCTGACCGGAGGGGCAAAGCCGACGTAGCACTCGAAACCGAATCGGGCGGCAGCCCGCCGGGCGCTGCGGTGTGGCAGAGGTCGGCTGCGTCGTCCGAAGAGGCCGGCGCCACGCCCCGCGAAGCAAAAAGCTCCGGCTCGGTTCGGATGCCCAGCATCCGGCAAAGCGGGCGCAGGATGTGCCCCGCTTGTGGCGACCCGGCCAGCAGCGCCGCCATCTCCGGGTCGGCCAGCAAATACTGCAACTGACTGCCATAGACCGCCGCCCCCGGTACAAGCCGGATCAGCCAGCCAAACCTACCCGGCAGCCGAGGCGGAGGCAGGCCCTCCAGCCGGGGCAGCTCAAGATCGCGCTCAGCCTGGCCGCGTGGCGCCGGCGTCGGCGGAAGCCGCCGGGCGCGAACCGCGGCCACCAGGGACTCAAACCGGGAAGCCAGCCGGCCCAGCCGCGCCCAGGCAAGAAAAAGCACCGCGACCGCCGACCGGTCCTTCGCCATATGCGCGGCCAGCACAACTCGTAGCTCTGCGACAATGAGAGCCAGGCGATCCGAAACGCCGGTGGGGAGGAGAGGAGGGGTCCAGGTCACGAACGGAACCAGAACACAATCCAGGGCTGGCTGTCAAGGCGAAACTTCTACCGCGCTGGCCCCGCGGACCCCGGCAAACTCCCCGGGGACCGAACCGCGCGCGCGGTCGCAGCCGGGAGCGCTTGGAGTTCGTCGCCGCATCTCGCGGGGTTATATTGGCCAAGGGCAGCAATTCCGCGCCCTCCCCGCCGCTGCGGCCAAGCACACAGTCTTATGTGGACGGCCGGGGAACGGCAACTTTTTTTCTGCTGCTTCATACCTGCATTCTCGCGATTTCCTGGCAATTCTGCGGCGCTAAG
>JAFAHH010000665.1 GCA_019237355.1 Acetobacteraceae bacterium
TGTAACCATCTGTTGCATAAACTGGGCGTGCACTACCACGCCGCAGCAGTGGTTGATGTCATCCCCACGTTATCGCGGCGATATGTGCCCGCGCCTACTCCTCAGTAACGGTGCCCTGCTGCCGAATCTAGCGATAACTTAGATGGCGTAACGGACTGCAGCTTCGGAGGCCGTCCCTCAGAGTGATGGTGTCAACAACCGGAGTCGGGCGGAAGCCTGCTCCAAGAGGTCGCGGTAACTCACCCCGTAGCGGCAGTACCATCGGACTGCCCAGAGCACGATCTCACCCTCAAAGTGACGCCCTCGAAAGTCCGACATCCTCTTCCCCGCCCCAGCTCGGACCTACCACGCCGTCAGCCAACGAACTTTGCAACAGAGCCCCTAGACTGGGAATGCGGTTCTCCAGCCCGGTAGCAGGGCCGCCCGTTTGCAATGTACCGGTCTTTGCGGCAAGAGGTACCCAATGCAACAATCCTTCGGGAATGGCAGACCGACAGCCGCTCCATCAGGCGGCAGAGGCGCCACGTCGGTGACGAGCTTCGGCCTGCTGGACGACGTTCGCCGCCAGCTCGGACACGCGCTCGATTTCACTGGACTTGGCCCTGTCGAAGCCCCGTTCCGAGTGGCTGCCAAGTGGCCTGGCGCGCAGCTGCGGTCTTATCATCCTCGCACAGGGGCGGCCGGGCCTGTGCTGCTCCTCCTGCCCGCGCCGATCAAGCGCGCCTACATCTGGGATCTTTTGCCGCAGGTCAGCGTCGTACGCCACTGCTTGAGCCGTGGCCTACGTGTGTTCCTGCTCGAATGGCTGGACCCGGCACCGTCCGAAGACGCTTTGGGACTCGCCGACTATGCGGACCGGTTGCCTCTCGCGGCGCTCGACGTCATATCTGCAGAAACCGGCTGCGCCGCTGCTTTGCTAGCCGGCCACTCGCTCGGCGGAACGCTAGCGGCGATCTTCGCCTCTCTGCGGCCGGAGCGAGTGGGGGGCCTCGTTCTGATAGAGGCACCGCTCGCGTTTGGAGCATCCGAGGCCGGGCCGCTGGCTCGCGGCATTGACGCGATGCCTCATGCCCGAGAACTGCGCGCGCTCGCCGGCAGCCCAGTGCCCGGTTCGTTCCTCGGCTTTCTCGCCATCTCCGCCCTCCCGCAGACTTTCCTGCTGCAGCGCTGGAGCGATCTTGCGGCTAGCCTGGCTGACCCGCTCGCGACCGCGGTGCATGTGCGAGTAGAGCGTTGGACGCTGGACGAGCTTGCGATGCCCGGCGCCCTGTTCGAGGACGTCTTCGAGCAACTCTACCGTGAGGACCGTTTCAGGGCTGGCACGCTGGAAGTGTCGGAAGACCGGCTGACCGGGGCCACCCGGCTGCAATGTCCGGTCCTTGCGGTGGTCAACACCAGCGGCCAGGTGGTCCCGCCGACCTCGTTGGTCGCCGTCCTCGGCGCCATTCCCGAATTGCGTTTGCGGACGCTCTATTATGAAGGTGGTCGTGGCTCCGCGCTGGACCACGTGGGCCCGCTTGTGGCACCTCTTGCCCACGAGGTGCATTGGCCGCAGATCGTCGAATGGGTCGGGCAGTGTTGGTCGGAGTCGTGAAGTTCGGTGGCTGCTGTGAAGCGCATCCGCGGAACACTCCGCGACGTGAAGTCCTAACCCGACTTTCGCTACTCACCGTCGCTGGTCTCGGGCAACCCATGTTCCTGCAATCGAAGCTGTCAGAAGAGGAGCGACCTGGTGCCCGTTGTGGGCCGGCCGCGGCATCCCTCTACACTATGTCAGACAGAACGATCACCAGCTTTAGTCCAACGGTTGTCATCGCGTATTGTGTGCCGTGGCGCTATAAAGGCACTCAGCTCTCATGGCGGGGGTCGGTGAGATCTCCATCGATGAAGATCGGTCTGGCCGTCAAATCCGCTTCAACGCCGAAGGCAGCGAGAGATTGGGTCAGCTCTCCCAGAGCGCCATGCCATAAAATACGTGATAACAGCCCTTCCAGTTTGTTACCTCGGAGCTACGGGACTGGCTCCGGACTGCTTCGGGCTCTTATTCCGACGGCTCCGAACGGCTTGGCCTTCACCCTCGAAGCAAACACCTGCGTCCGTCGGATCCGGCGCAGCATCATTTCGATCAGCTCGTCGCGGCAGCGCATGCGAGCTTGGCGCAGCAGGCTGAGCAACAACGCGTGCCGTCTCCCCGGATGGGAGATGGCGAGAAGATCGCTCACCTCCAGCGC
>JAFAHH010000189.1 GCA_019237355.1 Acetobacteraceae bacterium
CGGCAGCGCTGCCGGGCTGCCGGTTTCGCGCAACCGCCGGGCCCAGTTCGAAACCGTCGAGGGAGCCATCGAGAACACTCTGGCGATCTGCCGGCAGGTCTGTCCGCCAGCGGCGGCGGCCACCACGCGCGTGCGCAAGTCCGAGGACTAAGGTGCGGCCATTCATGCTGGCCTCCGATCCAGCCCACAGGGTGAATCAGAATTTCTGCCGCGCCGGAATCCCCCCGGTGATTCGACTAAGAGCTAAAGTGCTCTAATCGCCCTTGCACAAGACGGGCAGACGGGATGCCGTTCCATTCTTCGGATGAGAGCGGTCTCAGAAGCCAAGATGCGCCTTACCGGCGAATCGGGCAGCCATGCCAACCTGACCGAGCGTGAGCCGCGGCCCAGGAGCAAAAGGAGGCCGCCGGACCCGCCGTTGGCCCGCATCACCGCCGAGCGACTTGTAGCTTGCGTCGTTTACGAGCAATGACTCCAGGTCGTGATTTCAACGCATCAGCTCAATCGGAAGGGGCTGGCTAACGCTAAAAATCCAACCCGCGATTCTCGGTCAGGCAGCGCCGAGCATTTGAACATTCCTTCCGAACTCAGCGCTCTCAACCCCTGGAACGTTGCGGATCTTCCTCAGATTCCCAGGGCTTGCATGCCCAGTGACAAAGCCGAGCTCAGCATTAGAGGACTCGATTCGCAGACCGGCCCTCTGAACGGCCTTCAGCACGCGATGGAAATCTGCGTCTCCAAGCTCAGCCAGAGCAACTACAACTTCCTGGTTCCGAGCCATTTCTTTCCCATGCTGCCCCAAATACACACTACCGCCCCAAGCCACTCCTGGAAATTGAGACGTGAGCAGCATCAAGGTGCTTGCACCAGTCCAGCTCCGACGTCCCTGGGCGGCGGCGAAAGCTGCCGGGCACGCGCCTGCACTGCCTCCCAAAGACTGCGACCGCGGAGCCCAGGCTGACCCCCGGCCATCAGGGCGGCCACACCTGCTACATGGGGAGTGGCCATGCTGGTTCCGAGCATACGACGGAATAGCTGGTCGCGCGGGAAGCAGGAGTAAACTGACACGCCTGCCCGGCAATGTTCACCTTGCCAACGCCGACCGCGCGGACGCGAACACCCGATCGGGATCGAAGCGACGTTTGAGGGCGCAGAGCCGGGCAGCGTTGTCGCCATAAGCCGCCGCAGCCTGTTCGCGGTTATCCGCCCCAACAGGTTGGCGTAGCCACCCGGCAGAGCGAACGGGGCGAGGCTTTTCCAGAGATCCAGCGCCCATTGCCGGTGCGCCGCGCCGTCATCCGCATCGGGCCTCCAAGCGGCGACGATCTCCACCATGAAATGTTCTTGGCGCAAGCCGAACGCGATCGCCGCCGCTGGAATGCGCGTGGCCGCGCCGTGGAAGTGGTGCCAATTGACCATCGAGTGGGGCGACGTCGTGCGGGTGACCGCCCTGATGATCGCGTCGATCGCGGCGGGCGTGAGTGCGGGCAGCGAGCGCGTCCGGGTCTCCCAGTGGCAGCCAGCCAGTTCGGCGAACTGTGCGTCAATTGGCCCGAGCATGTCAGTGTAGATCATCGGTCCGATCTGTGCGAGTTGCGGTTTGCCGAGCGCTTGCAAGAAGTCCATTGCGCGCTCACCTTGCAGCTTGTCGCCGTTCCACAGCGGCACCAACATGATCGCGGGCTGGCCATCCGGGCCGGACGTCATCGTCACGGGCGCACCAAGTTCGTCAGGCATGGGCGCCGCAAACGCCGCGTAACGGGACAGCACTGTCTCCGCCTCGCTCCAGGGATAAGCGATCAACCCTCCGAGAATGTGGCGCGCCTCATGTAACTGGATCCGCATGGAGGTGACGACGCCGAAGTTGCCGCCGCCGCCGCGTATAGCCCAAAACAACTCGGGCGCCTCATTGGGACCGGTCGTCACGCATCGCCCGTCCGCGAGCACCACTTCGGCGCCCAAAAGGTTGTCCGCGGCCAGGCCGCATTGACCGTTGAGAGGGCCATAGCCGCCACCCAAGGTGAGGCCAGCCATGCCGACTTCACCGCAGTTTCCCAGCGCCGCAACCAGACCATGGACCCCAGCGGCGGCAGCCACGTCCTTGACCTTTGCCCCACCGGCGACCGTTGCTATTCGTGAGCGCGGGTCCACGATGACCTGCCTCATCCTGCTGAGGTCAACGACGAGCCCGTCAGGGCACAAGACGCGTCCCGCCCAGTCATGCCCTCCGCCTCGCACCGACAAGGGGATCTCATGCTGACGTGCACTCCCCACCGCGGCCTGCACGTCCGCGGACGTCTCACACACTGCAAATAACGCAGGCTGCTTCTCGACCGCTCCGTTCCATACCCGCCGCGTGCGGGCATAGTCATTGTCGCCCCATGACACGACTCGTCCCTGCATCTTGGCGCGCAGCTCACACGTCGTGGCCAGCTTCGAAGTGGCGTGTATGTTCATGACCTCGTCTCCCAAATGTATTGTTCCGCAGAACTTGGCCGGAACATAAGGAGACGAGAACGACGGGTCGTGAAGATTCCTGCGGTCTTGAGTTCCACCCCTTGCCTACCGGGCTGTAAGCTCAGTCGGCGAAACGCCATGAACGCGTCGAACCCAGCGCGACAGGTGGCTCTGGTCGGCGAAGCCCGTGGCCGCTGCGCTGTCAGCCAGGCCATGGCGCCTGTCGCGCAGCAGTTCAAACGCGCGCCGCAAGCGTAGATGCACGACGTAGCGATACGGAGTCATGCCGACCGATCGCGCAAATATGCGCGTGAAGTGAAATGGGCTGTGGCCGGCAATTTTCGCCAGCGCGCCAACCTCGATGGTCACGGCAAGATTGAACAGCGCCCGATCGCAGCCCGAGAGGCGCTCGATCAATCCTGCGTCAAGTGCCGAGCCTTCGGCCGCTGCGAGCGTAAACTGACCCGGGTCGACTGCCACCAGAATTGCTTCCGCGCTTCCTTCACTTTCGGCCGCGTAGTCGGCTCTCGCGGGACAGATCGCAAGATTGCCTGGTAACGGCTCGTGCGACAATGCCCGATCGGCTATGCGGCATCCGTTTCCGGATCTGGCGTAGCGGATGCTGGGCCGGAACCCGGGATTCCGGCGAGACATAGGAGAACAGCTTGGCCTGGTCGACGAACCTGCCGCGCATTGCTTTGCTCCGCTCTAGGC
>JAFAHH010000774.1 GCA_019237355.1 Acetobacteraceae bacterium
TGGGCGGGTCGTTGGAGCAAATGGGGTGGTGGTCATGGCTGATCTCCTGGGATTTCGCGTCCCGTTAGAGGCCGGATTCGAACCACGAGGTGGGTCTGACTCTCGGCCCCACTTATCTCAGCGCAGGGCCGATCACAGTGACGCGACCGCGCCGGGTTCTCTCCGGCTTCCACGCCTCGTTTCGGTAAATCTCAACGATAAAGAGCGCTGTCTCGTGCTGTCAATAAACTGCTTACGCGTCGTGATGCAATCCATGTGAGACACTCCCCGCCGGAGCCCTCCATCGGCTATTGTGCGCGGCAATGTCCAGGTCTTCGCACAAATTCAAAACTGCTCCACCGGCGGTAGTGGGTCAGTTTAATGTAACAGTCGGCCCGCTGTGCTACCCTCGGTAAGAACAACCGGAAGGAGCGCGGCTATGGCCGAAGGGACGCCTGGATCAACGCTTTCTCATAGCGAAGCGCCGATGCATCCACGCGACCGAAGCTTCTGGGTTTGGATCACAATTTTTGGCACCGCCTTCGGCTACGGGATCTATTCCCTTATCGCCAAGAAGTATCATTGGGGGAGTATTCTTACTCCCATCGGCTTGCTTGGCCTGCTTGCCATGCTAACGCCCCTACGCATTGCGGGTCATCGCGAAGGCGTAAGATTCTGGCTTATGCTGTGCGCATTAATTCTTACATGGGCGGCAATAGCATATCAAATATGCAACGCTCAAGGGATGGACCAGTATAATAAAAATGAAATGGAAGCAATCCTTAATCAGAGCTTCAGCAACCAAACATTGCATATAGATGGACAATTGTAAGCGTCGCGCCGCCCCCACCTTGCGACCGATGATAGGGTAAGGATGTTCGGGCCCTCCAAGAGGAGGGTCGAATGTCTGGTTTGCACAGTAATTATACAACGGAGCCCGACACCTTTCGGCGCGTCGAAGTGATCAGCGAGGTGGCGCGGCGCCGGCGTTGGCCGCGTTCGGAGAAGGCGCGCATTGTTGCCGAGAGCTATGCGCCCGGCGTGAGCGCCACGGCAGTGGCGGTGCGCCACGGGCTGCATCGCAATCAGATCTTCACTTGGCGGCGTCAGCTGCGCAACCGCGCGGCGCTGGTCGGAGCCGGGGCGCCGGAGTTTGTCCCGGTGAGGCTGGCGTCGCCGGCCGAGACTGACCCGACAATGATGAGCAATAGCAGGCGGATCGAGGTGGTCGCCGCGGGTCTGACGATCCGGCTATGCACCGGGTTTGACACTGGCGACCTGCGGCGGGTGCTGCAGATCGTGCGCGAGCTGATATGATCGCAATACCGGCCGGGGTGCGCATCGTGGTGGCGGCCCGGCCGGTCGATTTCCGCAACGGACTGGACGGCTTGGCGGCCCGGGTCCAGCAGGCGCTGCGCGAGAACCCGTTCGCCGGTGATCTGTTTGTGTTCCGCGCCAAGCGGGCTGATCGGGTCAAGATCCTGGCCTGGGACGGAACGGGTCTGTGCCTCTTCCACAAGCGTCTGGAGAAGGGCCGCTTTGTCTGGCCGCCGGTGCAGAACGGGGTGATTCGCCTGAGTGCCGCGCAATTGGGGCTGCTGGTGGAAGGACTGGACTGGTCGCGGGTGCGGCCAAGGCCAGTGATTGCGCCAGTATTGGCCGGTTGAGCGGACAATTCTGTGGCGACTGGACAATGGCAAGTATAATCGCCGCATGCTTTTCGAGGCCGGTGAGCCGCTGCCAAACCCCGTCCTGCTCCAGGCGCGAGTAGCTGCCTTGATGGCGATGCTGGAAGAACGGACCAGCGCGGTGGCACGGCTGCAGGGCGAACGCGACGCCTTGCGTGCCGAGCGCGACACGTTTCGGACAGAACGCGATACGGCCACTGCTGAGGTTGAGAAACTGCAGCTGATCATCAAGGAGCTGATGCGCAACCGCTACGGCGCACGGTCGGAGAAGCTCGACCCGGATCAGCTGCAGCTCGCGCTGGAAGAGGTTACACAGTCACTGGGGCTCACCCAGACGGTTGTCGAGACTGACCCGGCAGCCGACACGCAGGCCAGTGGCGAGCGCCGGCCGCCGCAGCGCAACCGCGGCGCCTTGCCACCGCATCTGCCGCGGGTCGAGGTCGTCGTCGATGTCGAGGACAAGCGCTGCCCGTGCTGCGGCGGTGCCATGCATGTGATCGGCGAGGACGTCGCCGAGATGCTCGATGTCGTCCCGGCGGTCTACCAGGGCAAGGTGATCCGCCGCCCGCGTGGAGCCTGCCCCCGCGAAAGCGGGGGGCTGCCGCGGCTGCGAGGGCGCGGTGGTGCAGGCGCCGGCACCGGAGCGGCCACTGACCGGCGGCATGGCCACCGAGGCTCTGCTGGCCCAGGTACTGGTCGCCAAGTACAGCGATCATCTGCCGCTCTATCGCCAGGCGCAGATCTTTGCCCGTCACGGCATCGATCTCGACCGTTCGACCCTGGCGAACTGGGTCGGCCGCGCCTGCTGGTGGCTGCGTCCACTGGCCGAGCTGCTGCAGGGCTCGATCCTGTCCTCGCCGAAGATCTTCGCCGACGACACGCCGGTGCCGGTGCTCGATCCCGGGCGCGGGCGCACCAAGACCGGGCGGCTGTGGTCCTACGCCCGCGATGACCGGCCATGGCAGGGTCCGCTGCCGCCGGCGGTTGCCTATGTCTACAGCGAGAACCGCCAGGGCGCGCACCCGCAGAGCCACCTCGCCGCCTTTGCCGGGGTGCTGCAGGTCGACGGCTATGCCGGGTTCAAGGCGTTGGCCGGGGAGCAGAAGGAGCGCAAGGAAGGCGCGGTGCAGTTCGCCTTTTGCTGGGCGCATGCCCGGCGCAAGTTCTTCGACTTCCACCATGCCACCGGCTCGCCAATCGCCGCCGAGGCATTGCGGCGGATCGCCGAACTCTATCAGAT
>JAFAHH010000905.1 GCA_019237355.1 Acetobacteraceae bacterium
ACCGCCGCATCGTGGCCGGACATGCCGAGCGCCATGTTTCGCGCCGCCGCCTCCACCACCACGATCGCATCATCCACGACGATGCCAATCGCCAGCACGATCGCGAATAGGGTCGAGAGATTTACGGTGAACCCGAGGGCCGCCAACGCTGCAAATGCGCCGATGATTGTCACCGGCACAGTAGTCGCAGGCACCAGGGTCGCCCGCCAATCCTGCAAGAACACCAAGATTACGACTAAAACCAGAATGCCGGCTTCGACCAGGGTGACAAAAACCTCATGAATCGACGCCTTGACGAAATTCGTCGTGTCAAACGGAATGCTATACGTGATGCCCGGCGGGAAGTGCTGCGATAGCACCTGCATTTTCGCGCGGACCCGGTTCGCTACATCGAGCGCATTCGCATCAGGCGTTTGGGATATTGCAATTCCTGCGGCCTGGCGCCCGTTGAAACGAAAGACCTGGGAATAGGTCTGGGCGCCAAGCTCCACCCGGCCGACGTCACGGACGCGGGTAATGCGTCCGCCTTGGCTGGACTCTACCTTAATGATGATCCCGTCGAACTGTTTGGAGTCGCTCAGCCGGCCCAGCACATTGACGGTGTACTGGAAGGACTGGCCCTCGGGTGCTGGCGGCGCGCCAACCTGCCCGGCCGTAACTTGCTGGCTTTGCTGCTGAATAGCCTGGATTACGTCCTGAGGCGTTAGGCCTCTTGCATAGAGCTTTTGCGGGTCGAGCCAGATCCGCATCGAGTATTGGCCCACGCCGAACACATTGACATTGCCAACTCCCGGCACGCGGGCAAGCTCGTTCAGCAGATTGATCGTCGCGTAATTCGAGAGATAGAGGCTATCATACCGGTTGTCCCCGGAGGTCAGGGTGACGATCTGCAGGATTGCGGTCGATTGCTGGGCTACCGTAACACCTTGGGACTGAACCGGCTGCGGTAATTGGGCAAGCGCGCTCGAGACGCGGTTTTGGACCAGCATCTGTGCGGCATTGAGGTCAGTGCCGATCCGGAATGTGACCGTCAGAGCGTATGTGCCATCGCTGGCGCTGGTGGACTGCATGTAAATCATGCCTTCCACCCCGTTCACCTGCTGCTCGATCGGCAGCGCGACCGTTTCCATCACGGTCTCGGCGCTGGCGCCGGGATAGCGCGTGACGACACTGATCGTGGGCGGCACCACCTTAGGATATTGCGCGACCGGCAAAGCGAACAGCGCGACGGCCCCGATTAAGATGAACAGGATCGCAAGCACATTGGCGAGTACAGGCCGCTCGATGAAGAATTTCGAAATCATTGTGCGGTGGCCGGGCTCGGGCCAGGCTCGTTGGCCGCGGTGATGGTTGCACTCTCGGGCACGATCTTATTGCCCGGAATGGCGCGCTGCAGGTTCGTCACGACGACGCGGTCCTCAGGCGCGAGCCCCTTATCGATCACCCTCAGGGAGCCCACAGCCTGGCCAGGCTGCACGGTCCGCTGCTCGACCAAATCATCACGATTGACCACCAGCACGTAGGGGCCACCCTGATCGGCACCGATGGCGCGCTCCGGCACAAGCAACGCTTCTTTCGGCTGGTCTACCGGGATGCGGACCCGAACAAAGAAGCCGGGCAGCAACACGTGATCTTGATTATCGAAAATGCCTCGTACACTCAATGTTCCTGTAGCCGTACTAACTTCGGGATCGGCATAATCAAGCCGGCCTTTGTGCGGATACCCCTCTTCCGTCATCAGGCCTATTTCAACAGGAACCTGAACCTGCTTGAAGTCCGGCCCCGGTTTGACGCCACGCCGGGCAAGCATCGCGCGAATCCGCAGCACCTCCTGCTCGCTGATGGTGAAGTTCACGTAAATGGGGTCGAGTTGGATGATGCTTGCGAGCTTGGTTGGGCTGCCGGCGCCGACCAGCTCGCCCACCGACACGAGATGGGCCGTTACCACCCCGGCGAACGGGGCCTTGACGTGAGTATAGCCTAGGGTGACCCCGGCCAGGGTCAGGCCAGCCTGTTGGTTTGTAATGGTGGCGCGCAACTGATCGCGCGTGGCGCGCTGCACGTCCACCGTGGATTGGGAAGAAAAATCGTTCCTCGCGAGCGCCGCCTGCCGATTATATTCCCGCTCAGCCTGCGCGAGTTGCGCCTCGGTGCCAGCCAGAGTGGCCTGCGCCTGTTGATATTGGGCCTCGTAAGGCGCCGGTTCGATCACGAACAACGTATCGCCGGCTTTGGCTTCGGCGCCGTCCTTATAGGTGATCTCGGTCAGAAATCCCTGGACCCGCGCCACTAGATCGACCTGGTTGTACGCGGCCGTATTGCCGGTTGTTTCCAGCGAAGGAGTAACCGCCAGCCGCGCGGGCTGCGAAACGCCGATTTTGGGAGGCGGCGGTGCAACGAACTTGTTTTCCTGCTTGCAACCGCTCAAGGCGCAACAGACGGCCAAGAGGAACGTGGCGGCTGTGGCGCCTCGCAGCAAAGACCAACTTGGCGGCCGCATTTCCGACACCGACCATCTAGCTGCTAGCAACATGGCCGCCCCCAGCGCGCCAAGCTAGGCGTTTATTTAGTTACAATACAGCCGACGATTGCGCGGTCAAGCAGGCTGGGAGAATAGGTGCTGGATAACACGGGGCATCGTCAGGCCCTGAAAAACGATTGTGAATACAACCACTGTATAGCAGATAATCAATAATTGCCCGCGCGCCCTGTGCACCCGCAAGCGCGATGAAAAAAAGCACCACACCCGCGCCATCATTGAACAGGCTTTCACCCGAGATCGCGGCCTTCAAATCAGGAGGGATGCTCACGCGCTTCAACAAGCCATCCACGGCGACGGCATCGGTGGGAGCGAGGATAGCTCCAAGCACAAAGCACCACTTGATCGGAACCGGTGCCGGGCTCGCCTGGAAAGCAATCCAGATCAGCAAACCAAACAAGACGGTCGAGAGGATCACCCCACCAGTCGCCAGAATGAGAATAGTCCAAGCGCTGGAGCGTAGCTCCCTCAGACTGACATGCAGGCTCGCGGCAAATAGCAGAAACGCAAGCACGCCTTCGAGGAGTACATGAGGCAAATTGATGCTGTTGAAAATGTTACGCGCGAGCGCTGGTATATCGTAGGATGGGAGTAGTGGATGCGGTGCAATGATGAAAAGAGATAATCCGAGGGCGCCGATCAGAAGGGCGATCGGCTGAGGCAATCCGATCTAGCGCTGGTTGAGCAGCCCGAAACTCGCTGCGAGGAAGAGCAGGAGGGCGCCGAGATCAAAGGGCGACATAACTCACCGGGCCTGTTATGCAGGGCTGGCCCTTGTGCGTGCTGCGGACGGCCTCAACACATCCGCGCTACCGCAAGCAGCCGGGCCAATGTGCCTGCATCGGCTTGGCCAGTGATTGCCTCCGGTCGCCAGTGCCGCTGAAATGCGCGCAGCACGGCCGAGAGCGCCGGGTCAAGCCCACCTTCTCGCGGCACCCGATATCCGATATCGCCCAATGCCCGTCGCACATCGCGCAGGTCCGCAGCCTCGCGCACAGCACGGCCGGTGCCGAGATCAGGCACGCCCTCTGGCCAAAGCCCGACCCCGTTCATCGCCAATTGTTCCCAATCGAACTTCTCGCCCGGATCTTGCTTCCGCTCCGGAGCCACGTCGCTATGCCCTACGATATTCCGCGCCGGGATGGGATGCCGCGACAGAACCGAGAGACACAAATCGCACACCGCCGCGAGCTGGATAACCGGGAAATCGCGGTAGCCGAACTCGTGCCCGGGATTGACGACTTCGATCCCAATGGAACGGCTGTTCAGCTCGGTCGCACCGCGCCAGTACGAAACTCCCGCGTGCCAGGCGCGATTCTCCTCGGGAACAAGGCCCCAGATCGTGCCATCCTCCTCGACCACGTAATGGGATGAAACACCAGCGGCCGGGTTGCGGAGGCGGCCGATCGCCTCCTCGGCTGTCCGCATCCCCGTGTAATGCAAGATTAGTATATCAATCCGGCTGCCGGCCCGGCGATCGTCTTGGTTCGGGCTCGGGAACTCGCGGATCCTCACAACCCGCGCTCGCGCTTGATCCGGTCCCACGCGGCATTGATTTGCGCCACCTTGGCGCTCGCGCGGGCGATGAACTCGGGCGGAACCCCGCGGGCGGCAAGGCTGTCCGGATGATTCTCCCGCATGAGCCGTTTCCAGGTGGCGCGGATCTCCTCGCCCGAGGCGTTCCGCGCCACGCCAAGAATCGTGTACGGATCAGGCGCGCCCGAATCGGGCTGGCGAGGTACGCCACCCTGCGCGCGCTCCCAAGCCCGGACATCCAGCCGGAAACCGCGCCGCACGCGTGCGAGGAAGGCCTGCTCCTTTTGGTTTACCGGGCCGTCCGCCCGGGCCATGTTGAACAGCACGGCAAGCACATCCTCCAGCATGCCGCGATTGTCAGCGAAGACCTCGCCGAGCTGATCGGCATATTCCTCGAACCCTTCCGTGCTGTCGCGCGCCTGGTCGAAGAGGCGGCCGATGTCGCGGGCTGCCTCGCGGGGGATCTGGAATTGGCGCTTGAAGGCATCGATCTCCTCGCGCTTCACCGGCCCATCGCATTTCGCGAGCTTGGCCGCGAGCACGACGACCGCGATCGAGAAGAACTGCTCGCGCCGCCCCAGCATGGCCGCCAGCCGCGCCGGGCTGAACAGCCCGCCGAGATCGGCGTTGAAGCCGAAATTTGGCATGGCGCCGGTATCGGCCGCATGCCCGATTGCCGCACCCACCATAGCGCCGAAGGGTCCGCCCATGGCGAACCCGGCCATGCCGCCGATTATCTTGCCCCAGTAGCCCATTCGTCTGGCCTATCACGTCGCAACGTTAGTATGGAACGGAGCGGGCAAGGAGTCGCGCGCTTGCTGCCCTGTCTGTCCCAATATAGGCGGACCGCGGCCAGATTGCCGTTTTATTGCAGCGCCTGTGCAAGCACCCGCACCGGATGCAGGGCCGGCCGGCCAGAAAGATCCCGGATTTGGTGCCGGCAAGACGTGCCTGCTGCGACGATCAGATCCTGTTCCCCTGCCGCACGAACCGCGGGCAATAGGGAAAGCTCGGCCATGGCTTTGGAAATTTCATAGGTTTCGGCTTGATAGCCGAAGCTTCCCGCCATCCCGCAGCAGGACGCGTCGATTGGCTTGATGGTAAGGCCCGGGACGGCCCACAAGGCGCTCAGCATGGCCGGGTAGGCACCGAAGGCTTTTTGATGGCAGTGGCCGTGCACATGAGCAGTTGCCTTCAGAGGCTTTGCGGCGGGAATGGCTTGCTCGCGCACCAAAAATTCATCCAGCATGAAGGCCCGGCCGGCCAGTGCCCGGGTCTCAGAGCCGGGAAGCAGAGCGGGGAATTCATCGCGCAGAGTGAATAGGCAGGATGGTTCCAGCCCTATAACGGGCTGGTCGCCCGCGAGCGCCGCCACCATGCGCCGCACCTCCCCCCGGGCTTTTTCCACTTGGCCCGCGGCGAGCCGCGTCCGGCCGCAACAGAGGGGACGCTTGCCGGAGCGCGGCACCAACGGCCGATATCCCGCGGATCGGAGCACCCGAATGGCGGCGCGCAAGTTCTCCGGCTCGAAATACCGGTTGAACGTATCGGCAAACAGCCAAACATCTCCGCGAAGCCCGGCGGGGCCATCCGCCTCTTGATCCCGAAATGAATCCCGCCGCCATTCCGGCAAGGGGCGTTGGGCGGCGAGCCCAAGCCATCGTTGCGAAAGCCCAGCCAGAGCAGGCATGCTATTGCGGGTATTTGCGATGGGTCCGAAACGCGAGGCCCAGGGGCCGAGCCGCGGTAGGGCGGCAAGCAGCCGCTCGCGCGCCGGGATGCCATGCCGCACCGAACGCGCTGCCAGCGCCTCGATCTTCATTTTCGCGATATCAACGCCGGTCGGGCATTCGCGCCGGCACCCCTTGCAGGAAACACAGAGCTTCAGGGTCTCGAATACTTCATCGGACGCCATCGCGTCCGGCCCGAGCTGGCCCGTAAGCGCCAGCCGCAACGTGTTAGCCCGGCCGCGCGTGACGTGCTGCTCATCGCGCGTGACCCGGTAACTCGGGCACATCACGCCGACATTGAATTTCCGGCATGTGCCGTTGTTGTTGCACATCTCCGCA
>JAFAHH010000910.1 GCA_019237355.1 Acetobacteraceae bacterium
GAGGCCTTCGCAGCACGCTGCCTCAGAGAGGCATGCGACGCGGCGGCCGTTGTCTCAACACCCGGATCTCTGTATCCATCGTGGGGTACCTGCCGACTGGGTTCAGCCTGATCAGCCGGTCAGGCGGCGCATCGTAGATAGCCCGGAACAGCCTGCCAGTATCTACGATACACCCTCTCGTCTAATTATCCTGACGTGGATGGCGTGGATGCAAGAAGGGTCCAGGCCGCACCACTGCCGGTCCAAGCGCAGTATGTTCTGGACCAGGCCGGCATCGGCAACGTTACGTGCATAGCCCAGCCCACCAGTAGCGCGGGTGTCGCTCGCGCGACTGGTGACTACGAGACAATGAAGGACGCGCTCTACATCCGGTTATGGTTGCTCAATAATACAGCCCTTTCCAGCGCGCAGGGGCGCGCATGGGCGAGGGAAGTGAATGCGCGATTGGGACTGAAACTAATCGATCCAGCGCCGTTCACTGCGCACCAGGTGATCTATACCGCCAAGCCAAATTTCATCGGCTTTGCCGATCCAGTGCCCAACCGCTGGATGTTATTGCCAGGTGCAAGCGAGGTCGCGAACATCGATCCACCCCAAGAGGTGTTTACCGGAGCTATGTCGGCCTGCCGCGCTTCGCCTCCGCAAGGCGAGACTTGGCGCACTCATCTGGAACGTATCGGCAGCGAGGAGTTCGGCTTCTACCAGCCCATTCTCAGCGTGATTGGAGCGGCAGTGCACGAGGCAAGGGGGATGCCGCCGAACCTCGAAGAAATCATCAGCTCGATCCGAGGGCGGATCGTTGACCGCTCACACCTACGACCCCCTGATGACATTCAGAAATACGCCAGCGCCGACTATCTGCTGGCTAAGTTCAGGTGGGCTTCGCAGCACCAACTGAATGCTTTCCGCGCGCGGATAGGGTTGCGCCCAATCCAAAAGTTTGGTGCGGCAGGAGGCTAGCCCAATGACCCCAGCCGGCGGCGATGGGCTGAATGGGCAACAAGCGCCAGATCCCGAACCGAAAACCGGGCGATCGATCCCGAAATATTCCTCAATGCCTAACTCGGGGGACCACGCAGAAGGCAGCAGACGGAAATCGAAATCGATGGCGGCTGTCCCTGAGAGTCTCCAGGTAATAGCGGGTGGGGAGGATGGGAACGGCGACCACTATCGCGTGATTCGATTCACGAAACAGGATGGCGGTTGGTGGAGCTTGTGCTGCCGGATAGCGAGCTCATGGGCGAAGAAAAAGTGTTGTTGGGGACCTTGCGCGGAAAAGGCTTATTCATATCGCGCGATAGGGACGCGAAAGCCGCCGTTCTGGACTACATTAACGATACTGCTCCGGCCCAAAAAGTTACGTTTGTGGACCGCATTGGCTGGCAGCCGAGCGGCGCATTTATAATGCCTGCGATGGAGGACTACGTAGCACCGGCGGCGATCCCGGCGAAGCCAAAAGGGCGGCGCAGAAAGGTGCCCAACCAAAGCGCCCACACGCGCTCAAATTTGCGAAGGCGCCCTCATCTGTACCGGAGCCCGATCACAAATGAAGATTCAGTCCTTCGGATCCGGCGATGGCATGGCCGCTTACCTGAAGCCTGCCGGCATGAACCCGCCGCGGCTCCTACGCTGCGGCACCTACGAAGATTGGAGGGACCAGGTTGCAGGGCCCATCGAGCACTCACCGTGTGGCATCGTATCCATCAGCGCGGCCCTCGCGGCCCCAACGTTGCGAGTATGCGAGCTCGAGGGAGGCTTGATCAATTTCAGGGCAGATAGCTCGAAGGGCAAGACAACCTGCCTGTTCGCGGGAGCCAGTGTGGTGGCGAAGCCAGACGACCCGGAGCCCTATGTAAGATCGATGCGATTCACGGCGAATGGCGCGGAGGGTATGGCTGCGGCGTTCAATGACCTCTCGATGTTTCTGGACGAAGTGAGCTTGTGTGCGCCCAACGACTTAGGTGATTTCGTATATTTCTTTTCTGGGGGTAAGGGAAAGACACGCGCAAATGTTGCCGGCCAGGCTCGGCCCGTTCACCAATGGCGCGGGCTCGGCATCCTCAGCGCTGAGGTCAAGGTGGAGGACCATATCGCGACCGGCGGGAGGCGGGCGCGTTCCGGACAGGCCGTGCGCTGCCTCGATTTGTCGGTCGAGGAGGGCCCCTTTGGTGTCTTCCGCACCCTTCCGGGAGGGCAAAGCACCATCGAGGATGCACGCAGCTTCGCTGATAGCATACGTCTTGCAGCCACCCGCAACGCGGGCTGGGCGATGTCTCTTTTCCTCGAGAGGCTCACCTCTGACCCCGCGGGCGCCGGAACCTTTCTGGATGGTGCTCGCGACCGGATGGTTCAGGCATGGGTGCCGGCTGGTTCCGATGGTCAGGTTTATC
Source organism: Acetobacteraceae bacterium (assembly GCA_019237355.1). Classification (GTDB taxonomy): domain Bacteria; phylum Pseudomonadota; class Alphaproteobacteria; order Acetobacterales; family Acetobacteraceae; genus JAFAHH01. The sequence goes on from JAFAHH010000910.1 coordinate 2,391, forward strand.
GGGCTGCCGACCGCATGGCGCAGATTGCCGCTGCTGGTGAGCTTGCGATCAGCTGGAACATCGTGCCTTGG
>JAFAHH010000997.1 GCA_019237355.1 Acetobacteraceae bacterium
CCCTTCCATTCCAGCCGGCGGGGCGAATCGGTTTTGGCGACGACAAACCAAAGCGTCGCACCGTTGTAGTGCGAGACCGCCACGCGCTTACCCTTGGCGTCGAAGACCAGGCCCGTCACGGTGGAGGGGTGCTCCCACTGTTTCAGCTTCTCGCCAGCGCGGCTGAAGAGATGCACCAGCTTTCCGGCTGAGCAAGCAATCAGGCCTGATCCGCCCGTGTAGCTTGCAACGTATTCGACCCATTTCGAGCCAAAAGCGGCAAGGTCGGAAACCGCACCATCGAGCCCGATGCGGCGCAGCTTGCCGTCATCGCCGCCGGTGATGAACCCAGGTTGCGGGCCGGGAGCAATGGTAAGCACGCTGCCCGCATGGGCCGGCAATTCCTGCCAATCCTGCTTAGCGGCAGGCGTAACGAGCCGCACCGTACCATCGCCGAGGGCAAATCCCGCTACGCTGCTCCGGCTGTCGAAGGCGGCGGCAGTGACGTAAGCATCGAAGCGATAGACGCCTCGCTGTTCCAGTAGCCGGTCGGCCGATGCAGTATCGCTCATGCCGTATGGCAGGACTCGAAGCCGCGGCGCAGCTCGGGGCGGTTTAGCTTCCGGCCGATGAAGACGATCCGGCTTTTGTGCGGCTCGCCTTCGCGGGCCGGGCCGATGAAATTCCCGTCGGCCATCATGTGCACCGCTTGGAAAGCGAACCGCCGCGGATCATTGGCATAATACAGAATACCTTTGGTGCGCAGCAGGTCTTGGCCACGGGTTGCCAGCAAGCCGCTGATCCAGGCATTGAACTTTTCCGGATCGATCGGCTGGGCGACCTCGATGCTTACGGATGACACGTCTTGGTCGTGTTCGTGCTCCTCCTCGCTATCCAGGAAATGGGGGTGCAATTCCAGTGCACGCTGCAGGTCGAACGCGCCGCGATCAAGCACTTGGCTGATCGGCAGGGCGGCACGCTCGGTGTGGTGGATCGTTGCGTAACGATTGATGTTGCGGATGGCCCGCTCCACCTCTGCCAACTCTTCTGGCGAGACGAGGTCGATCTTGTTCAGCACGATGACGTCGGCGAAAGCGATCTGGTCAGCCGCTTCGTGACTATCGGCGAGTTGCTGGCGGAGGAGCTTGGCATCCGCAACGGTAACCACCGCGTCCAGCCGGGTCTTCGAGCGGACAGTATCATCGACAAAGAATGTCTGCGCAACCGGCGCCGGGTTTGCGAGCCCGGTGGTTTCGATGAGAATTCCATCAAACTTATCGCGCCGTTTCATCAGTCCTCCGATGATGCGGATTAGGTCGCCGCGCACGGTGCAGCAGATGCAACCATTATTCATCTCAAATACTTCTTCGTCGGCATCGACCACAAGGTCGTTGTCGACCCCGAGCTCGCCAAACTCATTCACGACCACTGCGTAGCGGCGGCCGTGCTCCTCGCTGAGGATGCGGTTCAATAGGGTGGTTTTGCCTGCGCCCAGATAGCCCGTGAGCACGGTCACGGGCACCTGTGTCGTATATTCTGGCATAGCGCCTCCGAAACGTTGGCCGATTGCTGCTCGGGGTATATAGGGCCGGCGCCTGGAGCGGACCACCTGCTGAGGATATCGGACCGGATGGCGCGGAGCTGCTCCATCATCTCAGGGAGGGAGAAGCGGCGGGCCCGCACCCGCCCGGCCGCAGCCAGGGCAATACGCCGGTCTTCGTTTTGGGCGAGGCTGGTTATAGCGGCGCCGAGGGCGGCTGGATCTTCCGGGTCGGCATAAAGCGCGGTGTCTCCGGCGATTTCGGGCAGGGCGCCACGCCGTGAGGTAATCAAGGCTGCACCGCAGGCCATTGCCTCCACCGCGACCAGCCCAAAGGGTTCTGGCCAACGGCTCGGGACGACGACGATGGCCGCGCGCGCCATTGCCTCGAGCACTCCCTGGTGGGGGCGGTAGCCCGCAAGCACGACGCCGGCCGCTTCCGCTTCGGGGCGAAGGCGTTTCAGCAAGGGGCTTTCTGGGCTGTTAGCGCCGAATCGGTTCGCACCTATCATTTCGGCCCGCCAGCCGGGTAGGCGTGGCAGAACCTGGGCGCAGGCCGCGAGGAAGCTGTCTGGGCCTTTCTCGGCGACAATACGGCCCGCGAACAGAATCAGCCGCTCCCGGTCCTCGGGGGGCCTTAGCGGGGGCAGCTCGGCTGGGTCGAGGCAATTGGGGAGCACGTGGACCGGCTGTCCCCCGGGGATCCCGTCCAGGAACCGCTCGCGCAAATAGGCCGAAGCCGCTATCACTCCGCCAAGCTTTTGCAGCAATGCCGTTCTCTCTCGAGCACTTTCGGCGCGGCGCATGTGTTGCGGATCGTTCTGCAGGAACAGCGAAACCGGCGTTTGGGGGCAACGCCGGGCCAGGAGAAGCGCGATCTCTGGCCGGTTGTAAACCTCGATCAACTCCGGGCTCACAGTTCGAAGCTTCCGATGCACCCCCGCCGCGTAAGCCCGGTTGGGACCGGGCAAGGTGAGCCGGGCCGGTTTGGCGGGCCGGAACGATATGCCAGGAAAGAGCGGGCCGGTTTGCGGGGCGCCGATCACGACGGTCGACTTGGGGTCCGAATCGGCATAGCGCCGGACCATCATGCCGACCGCTCCGGTTCTGCCAGGCCCGAAACCTTCCCGGGGGGGCAGGACGATCGCGACTTTCACGAGCCGCGCGCGGGTTTCGGGGGCACGAAAGGTAGGGTGCTCGAGAGGCCGCCATCCACCGCCAGGACCCGGCCATTCACATAAGATGCCTCGTCGCTCCCCAGAAACAGCGCCGCGGCGGCGATTTCGTGAGGCAGCCCGTAGCGCTGCAACGGGTTGCACTGACCGATTTTGGATTCCGAGCCTCTAGCCCGGGCGGCCTGGAAAAGAGGCTGCGTCATGCCGGTCTCGATCAGGCCGGGACATATCGCATTGGCCCTCACCCCGGTGCCGATTAGTACGTTGGCGGCCGTCTGCACCAGACTAGTCACCGGGCCTTGCTGGCGCTATATTTGAACCGGCGCACAAGATCATTGGCTGTAATAGGCCAACTCGCCCACCGCCCGCAACGGCCACGCCGTCCGCAGACCATTGACTATGATGGATGGTCGTAGCCAATAGGATCCTGGCGTACGTCCCTCTCCCCGCCCCATTCCTCGCGCCCTTGGACGGCCCGGATTGACGCAGGGCCAGCGCGGACGTGCAATCCCCTTCCGGGCAATCGGGAGGGACGTGATGAGAGCCGTGCTGTGCGAGGAATGGGCCGGGCCAGAGAGGCTGCGCGTGGTGACCCGCGACTTGCCAGATCCCGGACCCGGCGAGGTGAAGGTTCGGGTCCGGGCGGCTGGGGTGAATTTCCCGGATGTTTTGATCATCCAGAAGAAATACCAGTTTCAGCCGGAGCTGCCCTTTACGCCGGGGGCCGAAGTGGCGGGGGATGTGATCGCGGCCGGGCCGGGGGTGGAGCGGCTGCGGCCGGGTCAGCGGGTCGCGAGCTATTGTAACCTGGGCGGGTTTGCGGAAGAGGTTATCGCGCCGGCGGATAATTGCTTCGTCTTGCCTGACGAGGTTGGGTACGAAGTCGCCTCCGTGATTGTGCTGGCTTATGGCACGTCATGGCACGCGCTGCTCGACCGCGCAGCGTTGGTCGCCGGCGAAACCTTGCTCGTGCTGGGTGCTGCGGGAGGGGTAGGGCTTGCCGCCATCGACATCGCCAAGGCGGCTGGCGCGCGGGTGATTGCGGCCGCCTCGTCCGAGGGCAAGCTGGATATATGCAAACAGTACGGCGCGGATGGCTTGTTGAACTATTCTGATGAGAATCTACGGGAAGGCATTGCGCGCCTGACCGAAAAAAAGGGCCCCGATGTCATTTACGACCCGGTCGGCGGCGATTTCTCCGAGCAAGCATTCCGTTCGATTGCGTGGCGGGGGCGTCATCTCGTTATCGGGTTCGCGGCTGGGCCGATACCATCGATCCCGCTCAATCTGCCGCTGCTCAAGGGCGCCTCGCTGGTTGGGGTGTTCTGGGGCGCGCATACGAAGCGCGAGCCCGATCGCCATCAGGCGGATATGGCCCGGATGCTGGATTGGCTCGCACAAGGCAAGCTGCGGCCGCTGGTCTCGCATCGCTATTCGCTGGAGCAGACGCCGGATGCGCTGCGGGATATCGCGGCCCTGAAGGTGGTTGGGAAGGTCGTGGTCACGCCGTAAGGCGCCAGGCCGGCAAGGGTGCTCATGTTGGGCGCCTCAGCGGCAGCTTTAGCTGACCTTAGGCTTGGTCTTAGGCTCGCCTAGTTGCGGCCACTCTCGGAGGGTATCGCCAATTCTCGCTCATTCTAAGCATCTCGGCGGCATGTTCAGGCGCTAACGTTGCTGTTTCGCGATGCCCGAGACGGCGGTAGGCGCTCGCTGCTCCGACCTTTTACAGTAACGCGCCCAGGACAAAGGCGAGCAGATAACTTCGGCCGCCATTTCGTCTGTCGAAGGCCTGTCAGCGAGCAGCAAAATGACATCGCCCGGAAGCTTGTCGCTCGTTGCTTCACGCTGCTCTTGCTTACAATAGCGCTCACGCGCCGCCATCAGGATCTCCGGCGCGTGAGACGGCGCGCGGATGAAGTCCGAGAGGCTGAGATCGTAGGATCGTTGTCGCGACAGATAGATTGTATTTGTGGGTACGTTCATGCTCGCCGTTGAGAGCGCCAAATCTAAGTTCGCCTGACGGATTTTTTGCGACCGCTCATTCCAGTCGCGTACACATTGAAAGCTAGGGACGACCTCGACCTGGCGCGCCCGACTGACCACGTTTGCGAGCTCGCCACGGTTGAGTTGTTCCGGCCACGGCCCAGCGGCAATGCTTGCAATGATCTGCTGACGGAGCGGCTGTACGTCGGCGAGTTGAAGGATTGCCGCGCCTGCCAAGCACAGCGCCATCACCGGCTGCGGCGGCCGACGGAAGCCCAGAACAAGCACGACGGCCATCTGTGCATAGGCAATCAGCCAGAAGAACCGGCCGCTGGACCGAAACGTCCCGAGCGCCCAGACGAGATAAGGTGGAAGAGGCAACTCGAACACCAGCCACTGACTGGCAAACACGCGATGGGAAACTGCGAAAGCGGTTAGCCCTGCAAAAGCGACCAGTAAGGCGATATGCCGCCGCACATTTTGCCGGAGCCAGCGGGCTTCAACGGGCAACAGGAAGAGCGATGCGAGCAGCAACCCTGCTCCAAGATAGTTGAAGCCTTCATATTGATAGCCGGTGCCATCAATTACCCCTCCGGCACGAGGAAACAACCCGCTCTCCTGTGGCACTACCGGAGAGAGAAGATTCATCGAGAAGAACCCGTACCCGCGGGAAAAAGGCAGCCCGCTTCCGCGGCTGAACTGGCCGCATAGGATCATTAGGATCAGCAGCGAGGCTATCGTGAATGCTACGGTTGCCAGCACTTCTCGGCTCGTAGCAAGTCGATTGAGGCGACGCTGCATGAGGGCGCAAAGCCAAACGATACCCGCCACCGCGAACAGGTGCAGGTTGATCAGATAAGCGAGAATGATGTAGCCGATCCAGGCCAAAGCAAGACCGCGCCAAGCCGGCTTCTTCAAGGAAAAAAGATAGAGCGCGAGTGCGCCGATAAGAAGAAATTGGGCCTCGAGGGCGATATGCCCCCATCGCCAGAGCAACGCTGGCATGGCATTCGTGAAAATTGCGGCGATCACCGCCGCCAGGGCATAGCGAATCCTTGCCGCGATCAGAACCAGCGTCATCATCACGCCGGGGAGAACGAAGCACAGGAAGAGGTACAAGCCGTAGGGATTAACCCTAGCGCCCGTCAGGCTGTGCACCACCTTACCGATGAGCGCGACCAGCGGCACCACGTCCATAAAGACAACGTTGGTTCCGGAAGGCGCCCCCAGGGCCGACACGTGGAATAGCGGTAGGTGCCAGGGGCTTTGTATATAGTACAGATAAGCAATGAGCACCTGAACCATATCACTTCCCGAGTTGGGGAGGGTTCCCCTCGGGAATTGCCAGAACGCATCGCGTCCCGTGACAAAGCTCCAGTTGAAAAGCGTTGCCGCCCAGATACCGCCCACGAACGCCGCAAGGGCCAGCAACCGCCAAGCCGGCAATTCCATGATTAGGACGCGCTCGAGCCGCTGCGTGAAGCTGTCCACGCGCATAGCGGCTTGCTTCTCGCTCATGATGATAACGATCTCCTGCTCATTCCGTGATCCGAACAGATATTAGCGCACGTTGCACACAGGGTCGAGTTGCCCTTGGGGTGGCGAAGAGGCTAGGACGAGCTTGAAAATCTCGCGGTCCGGACGTTCAGGGCAGAGGAGAGACGTGCGTTCGTCGCCGAGGTACCGTCCAATGAGCACAGGACGGTTGAGGCCGTCGCGGCCATTCCGGGTATAATCTTTGCTATCCAGAATGGAGGAAGGGGTTCTGCCAACTGACATAGCGTAGAGGAGCGTCCGGCACTCGCGGCTGAGCAGCCATGCCAGACATCAGCACTTAGCTTTCATTTGGAATAGCGGGTTCAATTTGGCAAGGTGACAAAAGATTCCGTTCCATAGCTAGATGTGTTAAGGTTGCATCGTTTGCCTGTGTCTTATCAATGCGTACGCGGAGGAACCAGGAATGGCGGCTCCGCAAACATCTTGGCAGGCTGGCCAGTTGTGCTTCAGAAAATCAAACCGCGCCCCTCCCCTGAGTCTTCGGCCAACGCGAAGCTCAGGATCCAGGAAACACCCGCAACGGCTGCGAGCCCTAGTCGGACTGTGCGGGCCGGTCTCTGTGCCATTGCAACCACGTGCATCTGAGGTGACTTTCAATTCGACCGCTCATTCTGGCCTAACCTGGCGCGCACCTCAGCGCAAGCGGTAAGGCTCTCGTCATGGAACGAAATCTTCTATACTGGTCCTTAGTAACTCTAATCACTGGAGCTTATCGGATGCTCGCCGGAGGCAGTGGTCACTGTTGGGCTGCTCCGGCAGAGAGCTGTGCGGAATGTCTATAGGTGAATGCAAACACCCGAGCAGCTAGGCGACTGGGCAAGATAGGTCGGCAATGCGCAATTACGGCTCGTTATTGGAGCGTGCACGCCGATCCCGGCGGGCGAGCATTCCAATCACATGACTTGGGGCCGAACGTCCCGCAGCCGTGTATCAACCTGGCTTATCCCCCCGGGGCGATCAGAACGCGGCCGCTGGTCTCGCATCGCTATTCGCTGGAACAGGCGACGCATGCGCTGCGGGATATCGCGGCCCGGAAGGTGGTTGGGAAGGTCGTGGTCACGCCGTAAGGCGCCAGGCCGACAAGGGCGTTCCGGTGCGAGACGGTGATAGGTAACCGCCGTCCCATGTCGCCATGCCCGTGCTTGACATTGCTTGTCACGGGCATCCCCGGCTGATCCTCACAGCCATCCCGTGTACATTCCGGTTTACCTAGCGGTAAGGGATCCCGCGTAATCTGCGAGCAAGTGCGCCCTAGCCGGCACCGGAAGGGAGCGCGTTTGATGCACGTTGCAAACAGTCGGAATATCGACCGCCAGGGTTTTTGATCTGATGGACACAAAAGACCACCCAGTGATCTCTATCCTTGGAGACCAAAAACGCTTCGTTGTCCCGATCTATCAGCGCCGGTATAGCTGGCGGGATGATCGCTTGGCCGCGTTCTGGGAAGATGTGGTCGCCAAGGCGGAAGAGGCGCTCGAAGGCAGTCCCAAATTCAGCCACTACATGGGTGCGCTTATCCTCGCGCCTGGCGCGAATGGCTATACGATTGGCGCCACGCCGCGAATGCAAGTGGTTGATGGCCAGCAGCGGCTAACAACCTTCCAGCTATTCCTGGTGGCGCTGCGTGAGGTCGGGGCAAAGCTTCATTTCCCCGAGATCGGCAGAACGGTTCAAAATTACCTTTTTAATCACCCGATGAGCGGCGACGGTGATAACAAAGAAGCCGTTTTCAAGCTCATCCCTACACCCGAGGACAAGCCCATTTTCCATATGATTGTGGAGCATGGCTTGTCGGCGGTCCGCAAGTCTTATCCTCAGTTTTTCTTCCAGAACGGCCGAGGTAATAAAGGCAAATCTCCAAATGCGGTGAACGCTGTAGCCTTCTTCTCCGACCGGATCGAGACGTATGCAAGATTCGGCGTGCAGGATGAAGAGTCGGAAAGCGGTCCGTTGGAGGAGGAGGATGTACAGGGCCAGCGCCGACGTCTTCGTGCCTTAATGGAGGCGCTTCTGAATCACCTCAAGCTTGTGGTTATTACCCTGGCTGAGAATGACGATGCACAGGTCATTTTCGAAACGCTGAACAGCAAGGCCGAGCCGCTGCTCGCAATGGATCTGGTCCGGAATAGCCTGTTTCACCGGGCTTCAGCGCAAGGCGAATCGGCGGAGGCTCTGTTCGAAGCCAAATGGCGGCCCTTTGAGGCCGATACCTTCTGGAAGGCGGATGCGCCAGGTGCCAGGCCAAAGCGGCCCCGCATGGATCATTTCCTCAGTCACGCGTTGAGCGCGCAGACCGGCCAGGCGACGTCGCTCAGAGAACTGTACGCTGAGTATCGCGCCTTCACGCGGCCAAAAGGGAAGATGCGGTTTGATACAGTGGAAAAAGAACTGGGTGCTCTGGTTGCTTTTGCGCCCACATATCGGACTCTCGAAGAAGGCGGGGGCGATCCTGGGCTCGCTGCGCTTGGTGCCAAGCTGTGCATATGGCAGGTGACCACAGCGTATCCGTTGGTATTCTGCATTGCCGCCTCGGACGCGCCTGGCACGGTAAAGCAGCATCTGTATAACCTTATTTACGCCTACGTTGTCCGGCGCATGATTTGCGGTATGCCGCCGGAGCGATTCAACCTAAGTTTTGCAGACCTTGTCTGGCCTATGCTGGACAGAGGGGTTTCGCTCGAAACCTTCGCAAGCGCATTCGCGACTCAGACAGGACCGGCAGTTCGCTTCCCCTCCGACGAAGAATTTCGCCGGGCAATCCACAGAAACCCCCTGTACGAATGGCTCTCGCGCAAGGAACGTCTCATCGACATCCTCTGGGAGCT
>JAFAHH010001058.1 GCA_019237355.1 Acetobacteraceae bacterium
GGGCAGCATGGCCGGCGAGCAAGATGAAGCCAGGGCGTCCATTGGGGCTGGTGTCTCCCGTGACGACCAGGGTTTCATTACCCATGTCGGCGTGGGCCTGTGGGAGCGTTTCTAACAGGCGAAACGGATTAACCCGGGTGAGGTCAGATCCGTCAATTCGTTCAGCTAGGTAATTGTCACCCGCTAGCGGCACCGGGAATTGTGCCCAATATGGAGCAATTGCGCTCGCGTGGGCATGGAGCGCGGCCCTCACGGCGGGCTTGACAATCGATATGGATGTGAAGCTGGTTTTGCGTGCGGCCATTGATCGAATTGATTGCCAGGCTGACTTCATCCCGCCCGAGGGCCCGGCCGGCACGCTCCTCGACATACCGGCGGGCGCGCCACGCCTGATCCCAATAGTTCGGCGCGGTCGGAAAAAGGATTGCGGGGTCCTCGATCCCTGCGACGCGAGCTGTTGGGGTTAGCACGAAGTGCGTCGGGCTGTTGGGATCCTTGAGGAGCACGTATCCGGCGGCGAGGTCGACCTTCATACAAGGGCTGGGGTTTCCGAATTGTCGCTGATCCGGTACGCACACATTATGTGTAATAAGCCAAAGGGAATTGGGATCACGTGCGACCTCCCGCGCTATAAACGTGCACCCGGTCAGCAAGACACCGGATATCGCAACGGCCCGCATGGCAGTGGGGCTCGGCATCGGTCTGCCCTTCATTTGCTCAGTAGCTCTTGGAGCCGCCATGCCGATCCGCCCTGCCCTTCGTGCCCGTTATCCTCGCAATTGGCCGGAAATCAGCGCCAGGGGTGAGCAAATGCGACGGCGAGAGAAGGAAGTGCTCGACTGTCGCGCATCTGATGATCGAAACCTCCCCCGGCAATTATCAGGCATGGGTAGCCCTGCCCGGCAGGGTCACGTGCGGCAAAATTCGTGTCCAGCTCGACAAGGAATGCTATCTCCGCTTCGGTGCTAACGCGGCCAAGACAGCGTTCGGTACGGGAACCGGCGAATCGGCGGATTACATCGCGGTGCCGGTAGGCGCCATAACGATCTATGCCGCCGCTTACCCACCATTCTCGATCATGCACTTCAGCAGCGCCGAAACGTGATCGTGGGGCAATAGCGGGCAGGCGGTCCGGCTTTCAGGTCATCCAACTGAACGAACATCACGCCGGGGCCGTGCGGCCGCAAAGCTCTGGCCGGCTAGCGGTTTTCGACGTGCTAGGCCGGTAGTGCTGGTTTTCTCCGGCGGCATTCGTCCATGTGACGGTGGCAACCCTATCGCCTGCTGCAACTGATCCGCTAACAGTGCACCGCATCCCATGCAGCGCGGGCGTTCGTCGGTGAGCCCTGACCGCGGCGGAAGCACGGCAAGGGTCCGGCAATCTATACGCGGGATAGAATCTGACAAAGCCCGGGCGGTCGTGGGGAACCGCCTCGGGAACGGGGTCGCCTCACCCTCCCAGACTGCGACGCAGTTTGTCCGGATTCGGAAGACTTTGATTTCCGCAAGGTCGTGCACCGCAGGTTCCTGTGGTGCCGCCGGGCTGGAGAACGCGCTTGCCTCATTGTGGCCTGAAGTACCCACTCAGCGCTGCAACGTGCATAAACACCGCAATCTTCTGGCGCACGAAATGAGTTCAGCGATCCTGCTGGCGCTATCTCCCGACGCACAACCTGGAAGAGTGCGGCTCGCAGGCTCAGCCGGCCCGCGTAGAATTTGTGCGAGGAAGTGCCGGAATCCCCCATTCAATCCGGCCCATCGGGCATCGGAACGATTTTCTCCTGTGGTTCTACGAGTTTCCCCGGGCGGTGCGCGGTGGGGTCGGATGCGGTCCGCGACCCCTCTAAGGTATCCGGCACCAGGGGAGTTCGCCGTAATTTGCTGGGCATTTTCGTTCCGGTGCCCGATGGGCCGGATTGAATGCAGAATCCGGGCCTTCCAGCACAAATTCTCCGAACCCGCCTCCGGCGCCTCTGAACGCACAACCAGAAAGCGAAGGAACCGAGGAGCTATGAGAGATAGACCTTAGCGTTCCAGTACGGCGCCGTTGTTCCATTCACAACCCACCACTGAGCCTGGGCGCAACGCACTCAGATTAAATTCGAGCTATCGCACACGTATGAACCTTTCAGAGGAAAAGAGTTCATTAAAATCTGCGTCGCTCAACCCTCCCCATTTTATATTGAATGGAAATAATTCAACCATCACCCGCCGCAAGCTCAAAGGCGGTCCAAACTCATTGAGCATGTCCGCCAAATACGCTTCGCTGCTCGACGTAAGCTCTTTGAGGTAGAGCGTTCCATTCCTTCCAAGCAGCCAAACCAGGCTTTCAACAGCCATTTTTCGATACGCCGGCGGAAACTGATGCAAAACACCGCGGACGTGAACGTTGGCATCGCCGATTTCCTCGTGTAGCGCCCCGGCCTGCTCGGGATCCAGCAAATCGAGAACACGAAACGATAGGTGCGGGTCCGATCCCGCGGCTCGCGCCTGCTCTGTCGCTGATGGGGCGATATCAACGCCAATTACAGAGCGAAACCGTGTAAGGCCTGCGACGGCCCGGCGCCCGCAGCCGCCGCTGTTTTTCAAGCTCTTTGCCGGCGCGGACGTACTGCGACCAGCCATCCGGATCTGCAACACTTTGCCGCACAAGCTGAGCGACCCTGAAACAATTGCTAGCGGGTGGCAAGCGCGGCAAATTGTTCATAGGGGCCCACACTGATCGTCTAACATGAACCGCGTCGCGGAACGCTGAACGGCATGGAGGTCATCATGGCTCAAGCCGCCCTCTTTACGCCCATCCGGGTCGCTAATCTCGATCTCGCTAACCGGATCGTGATCGCGCCTATGTGCCAATACTCCGCCGAG
>JAFAHH010000524.1 GCA_019237355.1 Acetobacteraceae bacterium
GAGCTCGTCTGAGAGGTGGAAGATTTTTTCGACTTCTTTTTCGCGTGGTGGGTTTTCGAGGAATGCTTCTTCTTGTGCGTGGTCGTCGGAGCCGTCGATGTCGAGGTCTCTGGGGACATCGTCTGCCCCGTGCCCGCCGCTTGGGCATAGCATTGAGCGGGTAACCCGGCACCGGCAACAAACGCGAACAATGTCAACGCCGACACAAGCGCCTTCATGAGGGAACTCCTGGTTCAAAAATAACGACGCGCCGTTTTTCTCGCACTCGTTGGGAGTGCAACCACCTACTACTGCCGCTTGAGTTGCGGTAAATGCAGCAGAACTAAACTACCACGTTTTCAGTCGAGACAGGAAAGAATAATCGAAGAAACGCCTGCAATCCGCTCAGCAATGCGGCCGTCTCAGACCGACCGCCCCCGCTGTCCGTCGGTAGGCCATCTCCAGGGTGGGCAACGCTTCTGGGGTGTTGGTGGGCCCCTTTAAAGCTTGGATTCGGGCGTTGGCGCGATCCAACGTGCGACTGGGCGTTTGCCGATCGATCCTTCGGGAGAATGCTGCCACGTTCTTGCTTGCAACCGATTCGCGCCGCACAAGCGGCTGATTGGCAAAAAAACTGCCGCGGTGAGACCCGCGGCAGTGGGCCGGGGACCGCATCGCGGTCCCCGAAGTTTCGTGACGAGAGCTGTGTTATGGGAACACGATCTCGACGCGGCGGTTCTGCGGCTCGCGTACGCCTGGCGGCGTCGGCACGCGCAGATCGTTCTCGCCGCGACCGGCAACGACCATGTCGCTCCGCGCTACGCCGAGCCGTTCGAGTGCGGCGGCGACCGCGTTGGCCCGCCGCTCGGAAAGGCGCTGGTTGTAGCCGGGCGAGCCCGAGGTGTCGGTGTAGCCGGTGACCTGGATCTGCACACGGCCGCCTGCCTGGTAATGCTGCGCCGCAAGCTGGATGATCCGCATGCCCTCCGGCGTGATGTTGTACTTATCCCAGTCGAAGAACACGAGGAAGACCTGGTGGGTCGGCGGCGGCGGCGGAGCCGGCGGGGCTGGCGGCGGCGGGGCCGGCGGCGGTGCGCCGAACTTCATCGTCAGGCTGGCCACGATGTTGTTAGTGTTGTAGCCGGACTTGTATTTCACCGTGCTAGGCGCCAAAAGCCCAGGATTGTTCGGGAACGGGAACACGCCCTTGTTGGTGAAGGTCGGTTGCGTGCTCGACAGGTAGCGGTAATCGATGTCGAAGGCCAGCAGCGGGTTGATATCGTAGCGGAATCCGGCGATCGCCTGATAACCGAAGTTCCAGGTGCTGCCCTTCAAGAAGGTTCCACCGACCGTTGCGGGAAGCGTCGCCGGGAAAACCCCTCCACCAGGGGTTTTGAAGAACAGCGCTCCGGTCGGTGAAGCCGCAGCCGGGATCGTAACCGTGGGGGCCGAGACGCTGTCTACGTTCTCCAATGCGCCGACGCCGAACCCGATATGCGGAGTGACTGGCCAGCCTAGCGTGAAATCGTAGATAAAGTTGGTCATAAGCGCGTTGGTATTACGGTTCCCCTTAAACGAGGTGCCGGGCGCAAGAGTGCCATAGAAAGAACTGAACGAAGACAGCCCATTATGGCTATAGCTGTATTCTTCTTCGACGCGCCACGGTCCGTATTGAGCGCCGAGACGGGCGCCGGCGTTAAAGCCGCTGTTGTATTTCGCACTCCCGGTAAAGTTGCTGAAAAACGGACCATTGGAAGTGCCACCGACAGTGTCGACCCTGAAGGGGACGGTCGTGATCGAGGTCCTCTGGTTCGAAAGACTGGTCCAGCCGCCCTCCGGTCCGACATAGTAGGTGATCGGATAGGGGCCCCCCAGCCAAGCGAATTGCGCATTCGCCCCGACGCTGCCTAACACCACGGCAAGCGCTGCGCCAGCGCCTAGCAGATAGCGATTTCTCATCCCTTACCTCCGGCCGCAAAGTAGCGTGTGACGATGGTCGTACCGCCACCGTTGAGTTGATCTTCGCCAT
>JAFAHH010000702.1 GCA_019237355.1 Acetobacteraceae bacterium
GCACGTTGCCGGTGTACGAACCAAGTATCTCAGCGGTGATATTCCCCCAGATCGAGCGGCACGGATATCGTGCACGCTGGGATTGCCCGACTGCTCGGGATTCGTCTGACTCGCTTCGTCCGACCCGAGCGTCCAGCCCTCCTTCAACTACTGTTATCTCCAGCATCCAAACGACATCCGACGGGTGCGGGAAGGCGTACGATTGGCGGCGCGGCTGCTGGAGTCCGACGCATATAAAGACGTGGCCGACTACCGGATCCACCCGGCGAATGACATTCTGGCCAACGACGATGCTCTGGACCTCTGGATACGCCAAACCGTGGGCACAGCCAGACACGTGTCCGGGACCTGTAAAATGGGACCCGACACAGATCCGATGGCGGTCATCGATCAATACTGCAGAGTCAGGGGCGTCGAAAAATTGTGGGTGGCCGATGCGTCGGTGATGCCGCGCATCCCCAGGTCAGGTGGCGCCCACGCGACGGTGATCATGATTGGTGAACGTGTCGTCGACTGGATTGCGGCGGGTTAATCCCGCGCGAACCAGTTAGCTCCGCCGAGGCCATCTCTTTGTAGCGTGGCGGTCCCCGGCGGTGCCGGCATGGCCATTGGCTACGCCCCTTAAATTGCCATAATCCCGTGGTACATCAGCGGAAATTCGGGGCGCACTAAAAACGGAGCGTGATGACGAATGCCGGCCCGACCCATTTCGGTCTAACCGCACCGACAACTGTCTCGGGAATCGGGCGTGTTTTCTTTTTGTTGAAACAGGTCAATCGGGACAGTGTACTCAACCCTGAGTTGCCGCGATTAGGCCTTCGGGCTGACCAGCTTTGAGAACAGTCGGCAAGCGTAGGGCGGAAAGGCGGAGCACCTTCCGCCACATCGGCGCTCCGGGGTGGCGGATTACGCTTCGCTCATCCGCCCTACGACTGGGCGGTTTTATTGGGCGGCGGCGGCCAGCGGCACCTGCGCCTTGAGAAACCGGCGCACCCGGTCGACTGTGCGCAGCTTCAGGTCTTCCGGCTCTCTCCACGGGAAGACCGTAATCTCGGCGTGGGGTGCCAGCGAGGCGACATCTATCGAGGTCTGCAGCGGATGCGACGGCGTGTCGTCCGGCAAGACCAGGATCGGCTTGCGGCAGCCTTTGATGAATTCGCGCGGCACGCTGTAGAGGAAATCCGGCTGCACGCGCCACAAGCTGTGGAAATACTTTTCGATCGTGTCCATCGACACGTCGGGCCTCCGGGTGCGGAAGTCAGCCAACCAATTCTGGTGGCTGTGCCGGTACATGACATCCGGATCTTCCGGCCGATGCCCGACCGTCTGGCAGAACACCGCAGCGACGACGCGGTTGGGCGCCCGCTGCAGCAGTTTGCCGGCGAAGCAGCCGCCGATGCAGTAGCCCATATAAAAGAATTCGCGGATGCCGAGATGGTCCATCAGTCCGAGCTGGTCGTCGGCGAACGTGTCCCAGGCATTCTCAACCGGGACCGGGCCGGTGGACTCGCCGCCATTGGCGTTGCGCTGGTCCATCGTGATACAGTGAAAGTCGTTCTTGAACGCCTCCATCGCGTTGAATACGGCGGTCGGCCAATTGCTGACCTTCGAGTTCAGGCCGCCGCCGGGCGTGACCAGCAACGGGAAGCCGCTGCCGGCCTCCTCGTAACGGATGCGAACGTCGCCTTTCTGGTAAAACGCCATCGCAGTTCTCCTTCGCACAGTGTGATAGGTTGCGCCGCAGAGTCTTCAGAAGCTTTTCGATCCGAGAGTACAGCCCAATTTCGTATCCGCTCAACCCCGTTCCGGGCTTGGGTCGCCCGGTTGAACGGGTTTCTGCGGCGCTGGCCCGCTCCGGCGAGACGGGGTAGGTTCCTTCCTTTCCTCTTCGCCCGGGAGGCCCCATGCGTATCCGCCGAACCACAATTTCGGCCGCTTTCGCCGCCGCGCTGGCCGCTCTGCCACTTTCGACCGCCGAAGCGCAATCGACGCAATCCGCACAACCCGCGCCATCCGCGCAGTACTATCCGCCGTGCTCGCCCTTTCCACTGGCTTGGCCGTTTTGCGCAGTGGGCGCCGTCCTCGGCACCGTGGCGGCAATCGTCACGCTACCATTCTGGGCGCTCGCCGGGGCCCCGCC